>CAYNQP010000233.1:3811-6359 GCA_964399325.1 uncultured Pirellulales bacterium | reverse complement strand
GCCACAACTGTTGGAGCGAAAAGGACCAGTATACGCGAGTCCGTTTCTTCCGCATGCCCGCCGCGAAGCCGCTGACCAACTCAGGATGACAAAGTCACCGCCGCACAAGGACTTTTTTTAGCCCCTCGGAGATTTTTTTCATTTTTCCCGTTGACATCTACTATTAAACATAGTACTGTGGTAGATCGTAGGAACAGGAAACCCCGATCATGCAGGAGGTCGACTCGATGAGCAGGATATCACTGGACAACTTGGGGCAGCTTCAGCGGGCAGTGATAGAGATCGTCTGGGCACGAGGCGAGGCCAGCGTCCACGACGTGCGGGAGCGACTGAGCCCGCGGAGAGAGTTGGCCTATACGACGATCTTGACAACGCTGCAGAAGCTGGAAAAGGCTGGCTGGCTCAGCCATCGCAACGAGGGCAAGAGCTATGTTTACATCCCGACGCGCAGCCGCGAGCAAGCCGGGGCCGGCTCGGTCAAGCGGTTCCTCAAGCAGGTCTTCGAGGGTGACGCGGTCGCGATGTTCCAACACCTGATCCGCGAGGGCGACCTCAGCACCGACGACCTGAAAGAAGTGCGGAAGATGATCGAGGACAAGCGGAAGGAGATGCGGAAATGATCGGCGGGATGTTCTCCGAAACTGTTTTTTGGGTACTGCTGGCGCAAAGCACCGCCTGCCTGGCGGCAGGTCTGGCCGGCAGTTGGCTACTGCGACGGCGCGCCGCCAGAGCGCACCAGATTCTCCTGACCAGTTTGCTGGCGGCGGTGCTGCTGCCCGCCACGTATCTGCAGGTGAGACATTCCGAATTGGGATTGCTCGCGCCACAGGCTGTGACCCAGCCGCCCTCGGCTGGGAAACCGGAGCCATCACCCCCGAGGGCGGGGGTGCCACACGGCGATGATGCCGCAATTGAACCGTCTGTAGAAGCCGAACCTGAGATCGCCCCAACCGAGGTCGCGGAATTCGTAGCGTTCGTCCCGGCCGATGAAATCGCGTCACCGAACGTGCCGTGGGCCGCTATCGGGCTGATCGGTTGGGCTGCGGCGGTCGCTCTGCTGTTGGGTCGCTTGCTGCTGCGGTTCGTTCTGGGCCTGCGCCTGCTGCGCCGCGCCAGGCCGGTTGAGACCCCTGCGCTCTGCGACGCGCTGCAGGTCGCCAAGGATAGATTCGGCATGGCCGGACAGGTTGAGTTGCTCTCCAGCGAGAAAGTCCGCAGTCCCATCATCTGGTGCTGGAGGCGCGTGCCCGTCCTGCTGGTGCACGAGCGGCGGCAAAGCACAAAAGCGCGCGACTGGGCCGGCGTGTTTTGTCACGAGCTGGCGCACTGGAAACGGCTCGATCATGTCAGTGGCTTGCTGGCCGAATTGCTGGCCGCGGCGCTGCCCTGGCATCCTTTGACGTGGTGGGCCAAGAGCCGTCTGTCGCGACTGAGCGAGGAAGTCTGCGACGACTGGGTCCTGGCCGGCGGACACATCGGAGTTGATTATGCAGAATCGCTGCTGGATTTGGCGCCTCAGAGCCAACCGGCGTTTCTGCCAACGGTCGTTGGAAAGGAGAGAGTCATGAAGACGAGAATTCGCAGGATTGTCAAAGACAGGTGCAGTAACCCGACAGTCGGCAAGCGCTGGGCATGGGGTGTGAGTGCCCTGGTAATCTGCATCGCCGCAGGTGTGGCATTCGCCCAGCCTGGGCCAGTGCCCCGTGCGCCCGGCGAAGCCCGGCCGCGGATGGAGCCAGGCCAGAGACCGCCACGTAACCAAGCCTTGGCCCTCGAAGGCCGACGGAATGTCCTCAAACGGATGCTGGACCAGTTGCGGGATCAGGCCCGCGACACCGAAGCGGCGCTGCGAGAGCAGGGTGACCAACCAAGCGAAAGACGTCAAATCCTCCGCGCGGAACTGGCGGCGCTGCGCAACCAGATCCAACTGACGGAGCGACAGTTTCAGAATCTCAATCAGCCTGTGCCGCGCCAGCCTCCCCAGCCGGCGCAGTTACTGGTCGCAAGGACGAGACGCGCGAACAACCGTCTACGCGACCTGGAGGCAGAAGCCGAACAGACGCGGCGTGAGCTGGAGGAAATTGACGACGCCGACAGCATCGAGGCGCAGGAGCTGCGCCAATCGCCGGAGACGACACAGCAACAACTTCGCGACGCCGAGATACAGTTGAGCAGACAGCGCCTGCAAGCTGCTATGGCTGAGGAGCAAGCCGTGATCGTCAAGGAGGTCCGCGCGCGGCGGAGTCAGGCGACCCAAGAGCAGGCACGCCGCAGGGTGGCAGAGGCCCGAGCAAACGCCCAACGCGATCGCCGTATGATGCTTGATCAGTTGCCGGAGAAGATAAGGGACATGGAATTGCACCTGAGGGAATTGGAGGAACAGGGCAAGGGCGAGGGTGATGAGAGCCGCGCGCTGCGTAGCGACCTGCGCATCATGCGAGACGAGCTGCGCAACATCCGACAGGCCGCACCCGGAAGAGCCCAAGCCTCAGTCTCAACAAGCGCCGCGCGCAGGACGCAGGCCACCTCGGCCTCAAGAAGACCAGCA
>CAYNQP010000233.1:0-3711 GCA_964399325.1 uncultured Pirellulales bacterium | reverse complement strand
CTCAACAAGCGCCGCGCGCAGGACGCAGGCCACCTCGGCCTCAAGAAGACCAGCAGCGAACCGTGCCCTTGAAACGGAGGTCGAGGAACTACGCGCCCAGGTCAATGGGATGAACGATCAGATGCGACGGATGCAGGAACTGCTTGAACAACTCATCGCTCAAAGAGAACCAGGTACGGTCGGAAGCGCAGGGCAAAGATAGAACTGGCCGCGAATAGGGCGAACGCAACTAGCGCTGCCTATTGACTTTACTGGACACGGCCTCCGAGGACCAGGGTTCTCGGAGGCCTTCTTCTTCTCCCCCACGAGGCGCAGACGGGACGCCTTCAACACAAGAATTTTCTCAAACTACGAATTTTTTCGTTGATTTACTACGAATTCGTTCGTACATTGACCGATAGAGGTAGAGACGCAACATGTTGCGTCTCCATTAAGAGAAGGAGAACCGTCATGGCACGAAAGAAGACCCCGGGACCAACCAGCCGCGAATTGGCTATCTTAGGCGTATTGTGGGGCAAGGGCCCCAGCACAGTGCGGGATGTCCACGAAGCCCTGAACGCCGACAGCGGAACGGGCTACACCACCACGCTGAAGCTCATGCAGATCATGGCGGAAAAAGGCCTGCTGTCGCGTAAGGACGCAGGTCGCCAGCATGTGTATCGGCCCGCGGCCTCTGAGGAAAAGACGCAGAAGCAGGTCGTAGGGGATATGCTGGACAAAGTCTTCGCCGGCTCGGCGGAAAAGCTGGTCATGCGGGCCCTTTCGGCCAGGAAGGTCTCGGTCAAGGAGCTCAAACGCATTCGCGAGATGCTTGAGAAAATGGAGAGTGCATAACTATGATAGCGATAGCGGATTTACTATCTCAGCAGACAATCGAGCGGTTGGGTTGGACGCTCATTCATTTCGTATGGCAGGCGATGGCAATCGCACTGCTTCTGGCGGTGGCGCTGCATCTGCTGCGCAGAGATTCGTCCAATGTGCGATACATCGTCTCATGTCTGGCCCTGGCGCTGATCGTGGCGCTGCCGATTGTCACGATGGGGCTTGTGGAAGTGTCGGAACCCGTCGCGGAGGCGAGCGCACCGCCGGCCCGTTCGGCCATGTCAGATGTCACACCTGTACAGGTGGTAGAGGTGAGCGAGCTGCCTGTGGAGCCTTTCGATGCGTCCCCCTTGGAGATGGCGGATCTGACCGTTCGAGCATCGTGGAGGGAGCGGCTCGTCGCGAAGCTGGAACCGACGCTGCCCTATCTGGTTCTTGGCTGGCTTGTCGGTGTGTTCGGGCTATCGGCCTGGCATCTCGGCGGTTGGGCGCAACTGCAGCGCATGAAACGACGCCTGACCCAGGAAGTCGCCGGCCCACTGCGAACCACACTCGGCCAACTGGCCGAACGGCTCGGAATCCGAAGGGCCGTGACCTTGCTCGAATCGGCGATTGTTGAAGTACCGACCGTGGTCGGCTGGATCAAGCCTGTGATTCTGCTGCCTGCCAGCGTCCTGACAGGCCTGAACAGCGAGCAACTCGAAGCGATCCTCGCGCACGAGCTGGCGCACATCCGGCGTTGCGACTATCTCGTGAACATCCTGCAGACGGTCGTGGAGATTCTCGGCTTCTACCATCCGGCCGTCTGGTGGGTCTCGCACAGGATTCGCGACGAGCGTGAGAACTGCTGCGACGACTTGGCCGTGCGCGTTTGCGGCGATTCCGTGCGCTACGCCAGGGCGCTGACACACCTGGAAGAGATGCGCCATCGCGGCGTGGAATTAGCCGTCGCCGCCACCGGCGGCAGCCTCGTCGGGCGAATCGGCCGCCTGATCGGCCGGCCCGCACCGACGCGAAACCGCTTCACCTGGCTGCCGGGCCTGATCGCCCTGCTGTTGGTCGCGAGCATCGTCATCCCCGCCGCACTGGTCCTGGCCGGGCCGGCTCCGGCGGAATCTGATCCCGTTGCAGCCGGACTGCCCACCCGGGAGGTCGCCCCGGCAGAGGCGACGGTTGCAGCCCAGCCCCGCAATGATGGAGAGCGACAGAACCAGGCCAAGGTACTCGTGGGCATCGTCATCGCCAAGGTGCTTGGCGAAGCAACACTGGACCACGAGACCAAGCTCTCGGTCGCTGCCATCCTCGCAGACGAGGACCCGCAGATCGCCAGCGCGATTCTCGACGCGGACCCCGCGCAGACGGTCACTCTGGGCAACATCCTGAACAAATACGTCGCGCGAAAGTCCCTGACTCCGGCAACGACCCAGGCCCTCCTGGATTTGCTTGAATCGCAGGGGTATCTGAAAATACAGTCCAAGCCGCAGGTCCCGACGCGGGACAACACCCAGGCGGTGATCAAGACGGTCACCGAATACCCTCGCCCTGGCCTCGCCTGCGCATCGCCACCGCAATATGTCGAGTTGGGGACTACTGTGCATGTAACGCCTCACGTGCCCAGTCCGATCAGTGATTCCATCAGATTGGAGTTCGGCGTGACGTGGACTGAGCGAGCGCCGCAGAACCAGCCTGACGCCCCTCCGACCTTTCGCACCGCAGAGATCGAGTCCACTGTGACCCTGCTGAACAACCACTGCTTCTCTCTCCTCGTCGAACCGGACAAGAAGCAGGGCGCAGAAGTCCAAGACCCTGAGTCCCTGCTGGTCATGCTCAAGCCGAGCATCATCCCCCGTCGAATGCAGTATAGGGCATCGGTCCATGACGGTGCGCCGACCGATGCGAAGGCCGACACGGGCAATGGAGCGGACAGGTCAAGGGAGGCGACTGCCACAGCGGACAGCACGGGTGCAAACCTGCGGCAGGCCCTGCTGGAGGTTCGTACCGTCGTGATGCAAGCAAGCGATCCTTCGAGAGATGCGGTGTCAACCCGGGAGGTGCTCGTACGGGATGGGCGTGAGGCCCGGATCATAACGATGACAGGCGAGCAGTTCGCCTTGAACAGCCCGGCTGCCGAGCAAGCCGCTCTCGGTGACGCAGAGAACCAGAGACCCGATTCCGGGGTCTTCTTGTCGATCACCCCACACATTGGCGACGGCGAGGATATCACGTTCGACATTATTGCCGAGGTCAAGTACCTGGTGCAACCGCCCAAGGGCAGTAATACGCCGATCGTAAGCCGGCGCACCGTTGAGAGTACCTGTGCGGTTCGGTACGGCGGTACCGTAGCCGCGGTAGGACTGACAGACAATCCTGCCGGGCACGAGGGCGAGGCACGGAGAGAGGTAGCGGTCTTCGTGACAGCCCATCCGGTCCGCGACGGCAGTGCGCCCGCCGCAGAAATCCAAGATCCGGAATCCCTGTTGGTCACGCTCACGCCGAGCGGCATGGCGCCCGCGCAGGCGCCGGCGGAGATGTCGGCAACACAAGCTCAACAAACGGACGATCATCCGCGTCACGTACTGCTCGACGTCCGCACGCTGGCAATGAATCACGGTGACCTCTTGAATCTGCCCATCGAGTGGGCAAGACCAACATTCAGCCATGCAGAGCGCATTCAGACAGGCTACGTGGCTGACCCGGCCCGCACGGATTCACTGCTGGCAGCGGTCAGTCGGCTTCTGGAGCAAGGCCGGGTGAACGTCATGTCGAATCCTCGGGTGCTCGCGCTCGAAGGTCGGAAGTCTCGGCTCAGGGCCGTCACGCAAGAGTGGTACACGCTAGGCTCTGTCTGAAAACTCATTTGGTGGCCCATTTAAGGTACTGTTGAATGAA
>CAYNQP010000232.1:0-6385 GCA_964399325.1 uncultured Pirellulales bacterium | reverse complement strand
GTGCGTGTGGGCCCGTTTGCATGACGGACCCCATGCCTACATCATCATCAAGAACCTCCTGAACCCTGCCCGTCCCAACGATGGCACCAGCGGCAACGTGGCTGGCGGCGGTCGCGGTGGTCGTGGCACGCGCGGCGCAGCAGGCGTCTACAACAACCTCTTCGACGCGCATCCCCCGTTCCAGATCGACGGCAACTTCGGCGGCGTCGCTGGCATCGCTGAAATGCTCATGCAATCCGTGGTCGCCAAGGACGGCCAGCCTACCATGATCGACCTCTTGCCCGCACTGGCACCTCAATGGCCCGACGGCAAAGTCACCGGCCTGCTCGCACGCGGTAATCTCTGCGTGGATGTGACCTGGAAAGCCGGAAAATTGACCGAAGCCACGATCAAGAATCAAGGCGCCTCCGAGGCGTCGGTCAAGATCGTCCTCGGCGACAAGACCGTCACCCTGAAGCTCGCCGCCGGTGCTTCTCAGAAGCTCGATGGCAGCCTCGCATCTAAATAATGGACTGTCTGACCCGAGCTTCCAACATACCTTCGGAAGCTCTTTTTTATCGAATAGAAGGAGCAAGAACATGAATAAGTTGGGCATTTATCTGACGGGTATCCTGGCTTTCGTCGCCATGGGCGCCGGTACGCGTATCGCTGCCGACACCCCGGCCGGTTCTCCCCTGAAACACTGGACTGCCGACAATGGTAACGGCACCTATTCCAACCCCTTATTCTACGAAGAGTTCGAGGATCCCGATCCCATCCGCGTGGGCGAGGATTATTATCTCGCGGGCACGACCATGCACATGAACCCTGCGGTTCAGATCATGCACTCCAAGGACCTGGTGAACTGGGAACTGGTGGGCTACTGCATGGATAAACTCGACCTGGGCCCGGCCTATCGCCTCGAAAACGGCAATATTTATGGCCGGGGCATCTGGGCACCTTGCCTTCGTTATAACAAGGGTACGTTCTACGTCTTTACGAATATCAACGGTGCCGGCCTTCAGGTTTTCCGCTCCAAGTCGATCGAGGGGCCCTGGGAACGCAACCAACTGCCTGGACGCCACGACATGTCGGTCCTCTTCGACGACGATGGCAAGGTCTACATCATCTCCGGTGGCGGGTCTCCTTACCCCATCGAAGAACTCTCCCCCGACCTCCGTTCCTTTGTCGCCGACGCCCCCAAGCGATCGTTGCCCAACCGAATGGGCGAAGGTCACCACCTGTATAAGATCAACGGCAAATACGTCGATATTTCCTGCATCCCCGGCGGTCCCGTGGATCAGATGGTCGCCGTGGCCGACTCCATCGACGGTCCGTGGAAGGTCGAACGCATGGTTCAGGGCGAATCCATGGGTGTGACGGCGTCGCCTGCAAGGGCCAATGTCAATGATCGCGGTATATGGATCCACCAGGGCGGCATGTGCGATACCCCCTCGGGTCAGTGGTGGAGCATCATCATGTCCGACCACGGCAGTGCCGGTCGTATGGTCAGCCTCGTACCCATCACCTGGACCGATGGTTTTCCGCTCATCGGCCTGCCCGGCAACCTTCGCAAGGCCCCCAACACCTGGCTCAAGCCCGACACCGGCTTCACCCAGGCTCCCAAGCCCAGCTTCATCCATGACGACAATTTCGACAGCGGCAAGCTCAACATCGAATGGCAGTGGAACCATGTACCCGATGACACCAAGTGGTCGCTTACCGAGAAGCCGGGTGCTCTGCGTTTGCATGCACTGCCCGCCGCTGACTTCTATTCGGCCCGCAACAGTCTCTGCCAGCGTCCGCCGGCCCCCGAGTCCATCATGACGGTTGAGCTGGACACGGCTGGCATGGTCGTCGGAGACACCGCGGGTCTGGCACTGCTGAGTTCGCCCCATGCCTGGATCGGCGTGGTGAAATCCGCCGAAGGCATGACCATTCAAATGTACAAAAGCCCCAGTCGCAGCCGTGGAGGTTTTGGACGACGACGAGGCGGCGCCGCCCCGACTCCAGCCCCGACCAATGCTCCCACGATCAGCCCGGTCAGTCCCGCCAAACATCTCTGGCTGCGCGTTCACTGTAACTTTGACACGGATCAGGCCGTCTTCAGTTCGAGCGCGGACGGCAAGACATTTACGCCTCTGGGCGATCCGTTCACCATGACCTTTCAGTTGACGACCTTCCAGGGCGTGCGACCGGCTCTGTTTTGCTACAACACCTCCGGCGCGCCCGGCGGCTATGTGGACTTCGACAACTACACGGCCGATCAACCCCGGGCCCGCGGCATCGAACGTGAAATCCCCACGGGCAAGACCATCGTCCTGACCAGCGGTGCAGACGGCAGCTTCCTGGTTGCCGACCCAGGGAACAATATCCTGGTCAACGTCGCTGCTGCCGACAATGCTCCTGCCAACGCCACATTCCAGGTCATCGACCTCGGGCTGGGCCGCGTGGCCCTCAAGGCGAGCAATGGCAAGGTTGTCTCAGTTGCGGATGATGGTGTGGTTCTCAAGGACCTCGGCACTGCCAAACCCAGCGATGCGGAATCCTTCCAGTGGGTCAACCTGATGCGTGGGGACACCATGCTCATGTCCCTGACGAATCATCGCTATCTGGCCAGTAAGCCCAACGAACCCGGCCCAGTAACCGCGACGGCGACAGGACCCAATCCGGCCCGGAAGGGCGGCGCTGAGTTCAAGTGGAAAACAGTTGAATAGAAATCCTCATAATAGGTTGTTTTCACACTGTCAATCATGGAAGGGTAGGATGCCATGCTTAGGAAACACGTCGCATTGACAATCCTGTTTCTGTTATGCCTGGCGTCATCCGCCACTTCCCTGGCGGCTGATCTCAAACCGCGAATCATCGTGCTGACCGACATCGCGCCGAACAACGTGGAACCCGATGATATGGAGTCTATGATTCGACTCCTGGCGCATGCCGATCTGTTCGAGATCGAGGGTTTGGTGGCCACCACGGGCTGGAGTAACAACGGCGGCCGAGAACGGCTCGATCTGATTCACACAGCCCTTGACGCCTACGAGAAGGATTTGCCCAATCTCAAGAAACGTTCCAATCAGGAAGGCTATCTCTCCGACGAGTCGCGTCAGGACATCGGATACTGGCCCAGCCCGGATTATTTACGATCCAGAACCGTGATTGGCAGCCAAAAAAGGGGATACCGTTTCATTGGTCAAGACAATCATTCTCCGGGTAGCGACCTGATCATTCGGATGGCCGATGAGAATGACGACCGTCCCATTTGGGTAACGGTCTGGGGTGGCGGTAACACACTTGCCCAAGCCATCTGGCAGGTCCAGAAAGAGCGAAGCCCAGAGGGCTTGAAAGCCTTTCTGCAGAAACTCCACGTCTATACGATAACGGATCAGGATGCCGCCCAAAAACCCGGCAATACCATTAATTGGAGTGAAAGCTCTCATCAATGGATGCGCCAGGCATTCCAAAAGGACCTATTCTTTATCTGGGATGAATCCGCGTGGAAATATCAGAACGCCACCGGAAGAGCCAGTTGGAACCAATACGCCGAAAACATTCAAAACCATGGCAACCTTGGCGCACTGTATCCCAAATACAAATACGGCGTGGAAGGGGATACCCCTTCGTTTTTGTACGTCTGGCCCAACGGACTCAATGATCCGGAATACCCGGGCCATGGCGGTTGGGGCGGTTTCTTTGAATGGGGCATGGGCCCGGACAAGCAGACGGTTGCGTATGTCAACCAACAGGGAACGGCGATCAATCCCGTTGCCAAGAAGTATGAAGATCGTTTCTACCCGGCGATATTCAACAGTTTTGCGGCACGCATGGACTGGGCCAGAGACGGCGTCGGCAATCGCAATCCGGTGGTGGTTGTCAACGGGGACAACGGCCTGTCCATGATAAAGGTCGCTCCGGCACCAGGGGCGTCCGTGACACTCGATGCGTCGGCCTCCCGTGATCCAGATGGGGATACACTGACGTTTTCATGGTGGGTTTTCACCGAAGCGGGGACCTACGCACAGGAAGTCACGATTTCGGGCAGCGACTCGAACTGTGCAACCGTACAGGTCCCAACCGATTCGGCGGGAAAGAGCTTCCATGTTATCTGCGAGGTGACGGACAGCGGAACACCCGCCCTTACCGCTTATCGCAGGGTTATTTTTGGGCCGACAGGTACGGTTCCGAACAACTGAGTCAAGTTGAAACCTCATTTATGTAGAAGGTTGTGATAAGGAGTTGCCATGAACCGTATATCACTCGCTACAGTGTTGATTGTCGCCACCCTGGCGGCCTCGTCCGTCCACGCGGCGGATCCGGCGATCGGCAAGACCGCACGCTACTGCAATCCTTTGCCCATGGTCACGGCCCCAGGGGGCAGTGCTTCCGGGGATGTGACGGTGATTCGCGAGCAGGGCAAGTACTACATGTATTGTACCGGTGGCGGGGCGTGGATCTCCGACGACATGCTCAACTGGACATTCCAGCGCGTCGCCAATGTGCCTGTCGCACCGGACGTGGTCAAGTATAACGGCAGCTTCTACATGTGCGGCAATGATGGCCCCCTCTACAAAGCGGACAACCCGTTGGGGCCTTTTACCTCGCTCGGGGAATGGAAGAACACGCCCGGCGTTGACGGTGGATGGAACGGTCCCTTTGACATGGACATCTACATTGACGACGATAACAAGCCATATCTCTACTTCCCCGGACGCGGGATTAGTGGTATCTACGTCGTGCCACTCGATCCCCAAGACCTCACGAGATTTGCCGGTCCGGTCAAGCATCTCTTTGCATTCAACAGCGACCACGTCTGGGAACGCTACGGCGAGATGAACGAGTACACGGAGGTCGCGTGGGTCGAAGGCCCCTGGCTGCAAAAGGTCAACGGCACCTACTATCTGCAATACTCCGCCTCCGGGACCCAGTGGAAAACCTACGCCGAGGGATACTACACCGCGAAGTCGCCCATGGGTCCGTTCACCTATGCGCCCAATAACCCGTTGCTCCGTAAGACCGAAGGGCTCGTCACCGGTCCCGCGCATGGCAGCGTCGTTGAAGGACCCGATGGCCGTCTCTGGCAGTTTTACACCATCGTTCTCTCAAACCCGCCCGGCGGACGGCGTATTGGAATGGACCGCATCACCTTCGACAAAGACGGCAATATGGCGGTGAAGGTCACGGATACCCCGCAGTGGGGCCCCAAAGCGGTCGAGAACCCCACCCAGGGTAGCAGCGGCTCGATCCCTGTGACGATCAACAAGATTCGCGCGATGAACGCACTGTCGCGTTTTTCCTCGGAACAGTCGGGACATGAAGCGGCTTATGCCGTGGACAATTCCAGCGGCACCTGGTGGATGCCCGCTGCGACCGATGCTCAGCCGACCCTGACCGTCGAACTGTCGCCTGCCACCCGTTTTGACAAGGTGCAGCTATTCACGATCGATTCGGTTCGTCTGATGTTCAGCGGCGGACGTGGTTTTGGCGGTCGGCGCAGGCGTGTGCCGGTTGCCGAGACAGCCCCGAGCGAGATGCCGCAGCGACCTGCAACTGATGCCTATCAATACAAGATCGAAATGTCCATGGACGGGCAAACCTATACCATGGCACTGGATCAGACCGGCAACGCCGTGTCACGTAATACGATCTTCGAGGAAATTGCTCCGGTGAAATGTCGGTTCGTTCGATTGACTCTGACAAACTGGCCCCCGCGCACGCCATTGGGGATACTCGAGTTCACGGTCTTTGGAAAGCCTGCGAATTCGTTGCCTTCAGCCGTACCGATTCCGGGTATGCGTTGACCTCGGGTGACGATCCTGTTGGAGTGGTGATTGGAATCGATTAGAAACACAATCTTGTCTAAGAGGAGCTATGTATGTGTTCATTCTTGTGTGGTATATCTCGCAAGCCGGTTGTGTTGATGGCTGCACTGACCTTGGTTGCGGTCTTTAGCGTGCCCGCTTGGGCCGCTGATCCCGGCAAAATCGTGGTGCAGGTGGATAAGCCTGGTGCCAGAATCGATCCCATGTTCTATGGGATCATGACCGAGGAAATCAATTATTCCTATGAGGGCGGGCTCTATGGTGAATTGATTCAAAATCGCATTTTTCGGAATCCTCAGGGCGGCGGTCGGGCTCCTGCGGTCACCGGAACCGAGGAACCAGGCCTGTTCCGGAGCGAGCATTATTCGATGAGCGCGTTCTCCTGCAAAGTCCCCAACGGCAAGTATCTTGCGAAGCTCTACTTTGCCGAGACGTACTCAGGGATTGGCGGCCCCGGACAGCGCGTTTTCTCCTTCAATGTCCAGGGACAGGAATTCAAGGATTTTGACATTTGGGTCAAGGCCGGTGGGCCGAATCGCGCCACCATCGAAACCGTGCCTGTGGAAGTGACCAACGGAGAGTTCCAC
>CAYNQP010000231.1:5457-6387 GCA_964399325.1 uncultured Pirellulales bacterium | reverse complement strand
TGTTGCTCGCGACGGGCTCCTGCCAAGATGCGGGCGCCATGCACCACACGATGTTAGCCTACATCGCCTCCAACGATGTGGCCGACCGGCCCGGCCGAATCGAACCGCGCGTGCTAAAACGTCGTCGGCACCGCTACCCGCTCATGCAACGCCCCCGCCAGCAATGGCGAGCACAACTCGGAAAAGCATAAACTCATGGCAACAATACGTTTGGAGACGGCAGTGCCATTCGGGGCAGCGGGTGCACAGAGAGACCGTGGGGCTCGCGACGGCCGGTTGTGACGTGCTGTCAGGACGAGAGGTGTGACGTAGAGTCGTCCAGTCCGGCGGCAGAAGGGACCACGGGACCGCGGCTATTTCGAGAGCTTGACGCCGACGTATTGTGTCCGGGCGTTGGCGATAAGATTCAGCATCTGATCGGCCTGCTTGCGGATGGTCGGGTCGGAACTGATGACGCGCGAACTCCACTTGGCGTATTCCCGATTCAACTGGTGACGGGCTTCATCACGGTTCATCTCGGCAGTCAAACCCAGGATGATCTCCTCATCCTGCGTCTGGTGCATGCTGACGGGAAGCCTCTTCTCTACCATCGCACGGAGCCGGCTGCGATCGACTTGAAGCCAGCCCGCCAGGTCTTTCAGGAGCGTTAGCTCCGGCGCGGTCACCTGTCCCTTCGCGCCGGCGACCCGCAGGCACAGATCCAGGATGTCCAGGCGACCCACCATGGGGGCGATCTCCATGACCTCCGCGCAGATGTCCCGGACGTTCAGTTGCCCGCCGCGACGGAAGAACGCGGCGGTCTTCTGAAGGGCTCGTTCGAGTTCCAGTCGGGCCCCGTCCGAGGCGTCACCGGAGCCGAAATTGGTTCGGACCCAGCCGTGGATGACGTCAATCTCAGTATCGAGCAGCTCGTGGTTGGCTGCCCCCACG
>CAYNQP010000231.1:0-5447 GCA_964399325.1 uncultured Pirellulales bacterium | reverse complement strand
TATGCCGCGGTGCAGGCAGAGGCGGCAAGATGCCGGCCTGTTGTCCGTGAGACGATGGCAATGCTGAATTGCAGGTTGCGGCGGCCCTGCCGTGGCAGTACAAACCACTCAGGCGAAATCCGTGCGGCGGAGGTCCAGTCTTCCAGGACAGTGGTCTGATGACAAAGCTTTCCCATGTCCGTTTGATGTGCGAAGTGGGAAGAACTCTGAATCGGGCCCTGCTTGGGCCGGTTTAGCACGGGCATCGGTTGCGCGACGCCTTCCGTGACATCTTGGAGCGATACCTCCAAACAGACCTCGTGTCCGTCATCGGGCGATTGGATCGTCCCGCAGATATCCACGATCAGGACGGATCGCCACGATTCTCCGTCAGGTTCACGCCCGATCCTCGCGCGGCAGTTGAGCACGGCCGGATCAATCGGTTTGCACGAATCATCGGGTGCCGTAGAATCGCGCGGTGACTTGCCGGGCAGGCTGACCCGGTCGAGATACTTACGTAGCCTATCGCCGCCTTTCTCGTCGCATCCACGGAGTGAAAGCAAGGACCTGAGAGATCGCAGACGGCGCCACATGCGCCGCCCAAACGGCTTGATGAGCTGACCCAAGCATGCTAACGACGGTCGGATTCGCAAGGCTGCCCCGCGGAGCGAGGCCCAAACGCGGACAAGCAGGGTGCGGGCCAAGCCAAGTACCGGAGGCGACCCATCCGAATCAGCGGGCGTCGCGCCGCGGCGGTGGGCGCCGATGAAGATGCCGGCGATGACACCGGCCACCATAGCCGCAATTGGAACCAGAATTCTAACCATCGGCTGACGTTCCGGGACTTACTGTACTCTGAAAGGCTCCAACTCCTCGGCATTGACCACTACATTGCTGTCCGACACTCCGCCCTTGTTGTCCAATGAGAAGTCCACCTCCAGCACTCGGCCCGATTCGATGTCTTCGAACTTGCAGTGCATGCATTGGTTGAGATCGTAACTGTACGTCACTTTGATGGGACGCTCTGCGGGCCGGTCCAGCGGCAGGTCGAAGGTATGCGTGGCGATCGTATTGACATAGGCCGGATCGGTGTCTTCCCCTTGTGTGACGGTTACCTCCACCCGTTTCTGGCCCTGTGAGACCGTGTAGAAGACTTGGGAAGCCTCGCAGGGCAGGGGGGTGTTCTTCTGGAGGATGATCTTGTTCTGAACGATACGGCGGCCCGTCTCTTTGTCGATCGGGGCGCAGATGGTCCCGTAGCTGTGGTTGCAGACGTCGGTTAAACTCACGTCCTTCAGGCCGCTCCGAATGCCGGCAGTCACCACGTCGGGGTTCTCGCGTGCCATGGTCAAACCCGCATGCAAGGCGGCGCCCAGAGCGACGCACTCATCCACGTTGACGGCATTTTCCGGCGGGGAGCCGAATATTTCTTCGAGGTGAGCGCGGATCACTGGCACGCGTGTGCTTCCGCCGACCAGCAGGACCGTATCCACTTCGGAGGGTTTGACGCCCGCTTCTTCGAGGGCGACCTCCACCAGCATATCCGTACGGGCGACCAACGGCGCAATGCTCTCTTCGAACATGACGCGGGTAATCTCGGCGCGCATGCTTCCGCTGGGGCCGTAGAGCATGGTCTTGGCCGCGGGCCGCCGAGAGAGTGTCTTCTTGATATCTTCAGCCTCATCCTCGTACCTGGCTCGCTCCTCTTCCGAGGTGATCAGATCAACCCCGAATTTGTCGTGGTAGAGCGTCTGGAGAATTTCGAGCACCTTGTTGTCGAAGTCGATCCCGCCCAAGGCATGGTCACCTTGCGAGCAGATGATGTCCATTTCGGTGCCTTTGACGTCCATGAGCGTGACATCGAAGGTGCCGCCGCCGAGATCGTAGACCAGGACTCGTCCCGAAACCTCACGCATCGTGGCGTAGTATAGGGCCGCTGCGACGGGTTCGTTGACAATCCCGATGACATTGAGGCCGATGGCGGTGCCCGCGTCCATGGTGGCCCGACGGCGGATCTCGTCGAAGTGGGCCGGGACTGAAATCACCGCGTCCCGGATCTCACCACGCTCGGCGGCGCAGTCCTGTTTGAGCTTTTTGAGGATCAGCGCAGACAGCTCTACAGGGGTCCAGTCCTTGCCGTCAATGCGCGTTTTGTATTCGGCATCACCCATGTGGCGTTTGATCCACCGAGCCGACCGCGACGGATTCAGATGCCGTGAGTTGATCGCCTCAATGCCGACCCGGATAAGCTCCGGGTTCTCCTCGTCAAAGAAGATCGCTGAGGGTGTCAGCCGTTCCCCATCTGCATTCGGAACGATTTCAGGCTTGCCGATCGCATTGAGGATCGCCAAAGCGGAGAACGTAGTTCCGAGATCTATGCCGACGATATTACTCATAGTTCGCTCCTATCTGCAACTGTGTCGTACAGAGTCCCTCCTGACGTCTCAACCAAACAGTTTGACTTGCGCCGTCCTGACCACCTTGTAGCTGTCGTCATCCACGATATATCGATAGCCCGGGCGTATGACTTTCGCGATCTGGCCCGTGTGCTCCGGCTTCTTGGCCGACTGCTTCTCCTTGATGGCTTCGGCGAACTTCTCCTGCCCACGAAACTCGCTGTTGATCTCGGGCCGAAACTGTTCGACCCCGCTGGATTCAAGGGCAAAGAGCAGTTCGTCTTTGACTTCTTCGAGGTGCGTCATATTGCCGTTGCCGCCGGCCAGCTTGCCGATCCGATTCTCGATGTTGTCGATGCAGCGAATCACCCGCAGGCAGAAGGTCCGAATGATCGTCCAGTCGTAGCCGTCCTGCAGCTTCTCGACTCGATCCTGCTGGCATGCCGCGTATTCCCGGATGGCAGACACTTGTTGTGCCAACTCCTTGAGCGTCGTGTTGATAGGCTCGGTCTGGTCCCTCTTGGCTTGGTGAACGCTCTCGGCCACCTGTCGAAATTCGGTGATCTGTTTCTGGAGATCATCCGCCTGTTCTTTGAGGGCGTTATCCCGTTCGTTGGACGCTTCCCCGGCATCCAAGACCGTGACTCTCGGCTGCGGAGTAGACTGTTTTCTTTGCCTGAGACGGGCACAGGCATCGTCTTGTGGGCCCTGCGCCGCCCACTGCGTCTCAAGCGACCATCCCATGTCCGGCGCCGGCTTATCAGAGAGCAGCAGCGCCGCGGTGTCTTCCTTGGCACTAGCTTCTGCGACCAGAGACGGACGCTCGGAAAGCACGCCGCGGCTCGATCTACGAGGTGCGAGACGCTCCTGATCTGCGTCCTCCGCGTGCAAAGAAGGCAATGGCTGGGCCGGTTCAGCGGGAAGCTTCTTTCTGCGTCGTGGTTGGCTCTCGACATGCGGCTGCTCCGGCAGGGGCTCCTCATGATGCGGGATGTCGGTCAACTCGACCTCTTGCGACTCCGTATCGTCACTCCGCAGGCGACGTCGCGACAGGGCACGGGCACCTCGCACGATGGACCCAATGACCCAGATCAGAAGACACCCGGAGAAAAGCGTCCCGCCAATCGACAAGCACACGGTGGAGGCGGTCTGCGCGATTTGCTCCTGTTCCTTTTGCAGCTTGTACCGCGTGACCTTCTCTTCCCAGTTGGCCCCATACAGGAAATCGGCAATGTCACCGGCATTCCTCTCGCCGGCGGCCAGCCGGTCAAGGTCTCGTCGGAGTCGCGCTTGCTGTTCGTCGGCGAGTTCCTCCTGTGTTTTGTCTTGCCGGTCCTTGTCTAGTTCGAGAATGAACTGGTTCTGTTGCTCGGACGTGAGTTCGTGCCACCGGCTGTACCTGTCCAAGTACTCCTCCGGTCTGAGGGAGTGCTTCAGGGCGCGCACGCTGGCCTCCCGCTGCTCTTTTCGCATTTGGCCGCGGACCCATGCGAGGGCGAGGCCCCCGACCAGCAACAGCATCAGACCAAGAATGGCACACTTCTTGAGCATGGTTTCCATCACTTCATATGAACGGTGAGGCCTGCCTCTCTGCTCTTTCGGCCCTCACGATACCACCATTCACTGTCGTTTCGGAGTATCAGCAGCATGGACGGTCCGTTGCGCTGAGATGCCCCGACCCTGTCGCCAGACGGTCGCCCGGCCCAAAGTCCTTCACGGGCGGTTGCGGATACGAATACACTGTGCCGGCCGCCTACCAAAATATAGGAAACATCCGCTACGGCCCCAAAAAGGGCCGGCTGAATGAGGTATGGTGGTAGAAAGGGGTAAGACAGGGGGCGTCCTATAACAGAGGGCTATTGCGCGTCGCCCCAATGTGGCCGATGCGGAACGAGGCACGAGCGGGCGCTGGACGCAGGACAAGGCGGGCTACGCGCCGAATACCTCTCCGGCCAAGTCTTCACCCACTTGACTGGCGTAGTATTGTCTCAAAAACTTCTCGCCACGCGTGTTCATCCGGTTGAGCGAAGAGAACAGCCCGGTCCGGGTCAATAGCACAATGGCAAGGCAGGCCGCGACATTGGCGAGATGGTGCCGGTATCTTCCGGATCGCTCCAAGAACGATGGTTCCGGGCGCGAGTTCTCCAGCGTTCGAGCCTGGGCCGCCTCCCGCAACGAGTGCTTGAGCATTCCAATCGCATGGGTATTGGCCCGCTTCAGGAGGTCAAGCTGATGGGGCTGAGATTTCACAATGGACAGAGCCATCTCCACCTTGCTTAGGGCCGCGATACGCCTTTGGCACCGGGGGCAGCCCGCGACATGTCGCTGGACCCAGGCCGCTTCCGGGCCCAGCCCGCGACTGAGGGAGGCGACCAGCCACTGACGGATGCGCTTGCAGCCTTCTTGACGTGAGGTATTGTCGGAACTCGAAAACGGCTTATGTGCACCTGCTAGAGGTCTCATCATTCTTCCTTTTTGGTCATCCAGGCTGCCAACAGTTGTAAGGCCTTGCACCGATAGACGCGCGCCGTGCCCGCTGAGATCCCCATAGTGCGGGCCACCTCGGCATACGACAGCTCGCCCAGGTCACGAAGAGTTACGACATTTCGCAGGTGCTCCGGCAGCTCGGTAATGTATCGTCGCAGGCTTTCGGCCAAATACCGCGAGTCGAAGTCGCTCTGTCCTGTTTCGCCGTGTCCCGGCAGGTTTTCCATACCGCACAGCATCCTGTTCTCGACCGATCTACGACGCAACATCGAAATCGCCGTGTTGCTGGCCGTCCGAAACAGATAGGCTCTCATATGCCTGGGTTTTCGCCCGCCGTCGGGATGCGCTAAGCGCAGGAACATGGTCTGATAAGCGTCGCAGACATCCTGCTCGTTGCCAAGGATGCGCCAGAGCATCGTCACCAGCTCGGGGCCGTACTTCTGCATCGCGGTGAGAACCCACCGCTGGCTGCTGTCCACAGCCTCACAGACGGTGGAATCCCAAAAGAGGTCGTAGCTGACGGCCCTGTTGAACATAAGCACCTGTTCCGTATTGCCCTAATGCTCCGCACGGTAAGACGCGCTA
>CAYNQP010000230.1:0-6414 GCA_964399325.1 uncultured Pirellulales bacterium | reverse complement strand
CAGTTAACCCCTACGGACCAGGCGGCCTGGTGTTAGCGGTTCCCGCGCCCACCGTTCGTAGGGCAGGTCATCTTTTATGAGGCAACACACAACCGGCCTGACGGCACCTGGAACTAATACCCTCAGGCTGGAGTGGACTGAGTACGACGGCATCTGGTACGTCTCGCGTGCGGACCGAAATGTGCTTCCGAGCAACGACATACGTTTCACGTTTGTTGTGGAGAGCTTCAACCCCAATGTAGAGGTAAGCGATGAGCAATTTGCGCTGGATGGACTGGCCCTCCCAGAGGGTCTGCTAGTGATTGACTCTATCGCAGGAATCAGCTATCGCTATACATCGACTCCCCCTCTTGACGAAGAAGCATTGGGGACGCCGTTAGAGGATGCCCAGTTTGTCCGGAAGATAATCAAGACGCGGGCTGATTCGCCAAGCCCGCTGGTCGATTCAAACCAGGGACTTCCACCTCTCAACGGGGACCGGCGTACTGGTGCAGTTGGCGAAGTCTCCATCGTAGCTCAGACATCCGTCAACCCTGTCTGGATGCGCTGGGCGGGACTGGCGTGCGTGATGGTAGCTGCTGGAGGCATCGGACTTTTTGTCTACAGGCATAAGAGTCGAGGATAAGAAAAATAGAGCGGGGAATACGGTGATCGGCGAAAGGATTCGACAACTCCCCATTTGCCTCTGCATGTGGTTGACACTGGCGTATTCTGACGTGCCATCGGTTGCGGCCGAACAGAATGTGCCCTCTCTACCTAAAGGCAAGACTGTGGTGTTTCGCGTGAATTCAATGTGCGGACCCAATTGCCTGTGGCAAGTGGCGAGAGCTTGTGGTAAAGCGCATTCGCTCAGGGAGATCGCAACATTGGCTGGGACAGCTTCTCTTGGCGGCACAACCGTTGAGGGTATGATCCGCGCGTGCCATGCGATAGCTTTGCCAGCCGAAGCGCTAAGAGCTGATGGCTTGGAAACGGTGGCGGCAGATCCTCGTGTGCCAGTCCTACTGCTTAAGGCTGATGGGTTAGCGCACTATGCTATCCTTGACAGCTTCAGCGATCACAGAGTCCGACTGCTGGACGGGGCGGACTTTCGGGAATTGTCCGCTAGCGAACTCGCGAATGTTTGGACAGGTGTCGCGATTCTCATAGGAGACCCTCCGAAAAAAGGAACCGTCAAGCATATTGCAGCTATGCCGCAGCTAATTCGGCTTGTCATTGTCTCTGGTAGTGCGGCATGCTTTGTGGTCTCGCGTTTGGCTGGACTCGCGAGACGACCGTAATCTGTAGCCTGGGAAGCCAGCAACAGTGGTGAACGGCGGTTCCCTGAGCAGCATTCGCAATCCTGATCCAGGTTAGCGCCGTCAACCCTTCATGGCGATGATCACGTATAAGCCCATGAGGATGAATCCCATGAACCAACGGGCATTAGGGCGGCCCAGCGGATTCCAGAGGGCCAGAAAGAGGAGGAAATGGAGGGAGAAGTGGGCTAGGACGCGGAGATTGTTCTCGTAGCCGTAGCCGTAGAACTTGTGGAGGAGCAGGGCCAGGACGACCATGTGAGCGATAATGATGCCGAAGGCGACAAGCCACGCTCGCAGTAGGGGTGATTGATCAGCGATGTCGGCGGACGCGTGCGGCCGGCGCCACATCAGGACCGATCCGAGGACACAGAGCAGGAAAGGTCCCACACTCCGCGAGATGCTGATCCGCCGTGAAGCGATCGAGATGGTGATGTACTGGGCGTACACCTGACTGAACAGTACCGCGATCAGACACAAGCCCACAACCTTCTGCAACAGCACGACACGGTGCTCCCGCGCCGGCACGAGCAGGAAGGCTGAGGCAACCGCAAGAACGCGAAGCAATGAGGACTGTGGATTCTGACAGATCCGCCTTCCACGAATGCCGCAAGCCGACCGAGAGCTCCCGCCTTAGAGCAGTGGGTGTGAACAATGTCGAATTGCCGTGCCCACATTAGGCGCAGGAGGGCTATGAATGCACAGAGATCCTTGAACGGGGAAGCTTCCCGGGACATTGGGATCAACTCAATCTTGACACCACTTCGTTCCAGCAATGACACCTTGCGAAAAGCATCGGGACAACGGCGATTCAAGGATACGACAAGCGTGACATCAAAACCCCGTTCGACGAGTTGAGGCAAGACGTGACACATGTAGGTGCACGTGCCACCCGAGAAGCCTTCGATGATATGTGCTATTCGCACTTTCCTCTGGGACATCAACTCACGCCAAGAAACAGTTGAGCCAGTTGGCTGGTATTCCTATCAAGATCAAAACGCCGAGCAAGAGTCTCAAACGCATGACGCGCCAGCTCGCGACCCCAATGCGGATCCAGCAGCAGACGTTCGATAGCCGACGCGATCCCCTCCACATCGTCGGGCTCGATCAGGATACCGTTTACGTTGTGCTCAATCGCTTCGGCAATGCTTGGAAGGCGGGTCGCCACCACGGGCGTGCCGACCGCAAACGCCTCGAATATCACATTGGGGATACCATCTCGGTCGCCGTCGGGGGCAACCACGGAAGGTACCACCAGCATCGCTGCTTCACCGAGCAGTCGCTCTACGGCCTCGGGACCACGCCAGGCAAGAAACTCGACGGTCCCCTCAGGCAGCAGTCTTTCGGCCAGAAGGGATAACTGGCCTCGTTCCGGGCCGTCACCGACAAGCAAAAGTCGACACTCTGGATAGCGTCCAGCGAGCAACGCAAAGGCCTCTACCAGATGAACGAATCCCTTCTTCGGCACAAATCGCCCTATACCCATGATGTGGCGACCTGCCCTGTGGGTCGGGTCATCCTCGTGGCGCCGCGCGAATTGAAGTCTGTCCACCTTCACGCCGTGATGATTCAAGTGGAGTTTCCTGTGACATCTCGGCGGCAGCGTGCTCCGCAGGCGCTCCAGACTTTGCTGAGTGCATCCAACGACCCATCGCGAGCCCGACACCTTCAGTTGCGCACTTCCCTGTTCCACAAATACATCCCTGGCATGAACGCTGATACTGTAGGTCCGCCTGCTAAGGACAGACATCGCCAACGCCATGAGCGCGGGCCAGCTCAGAAAGCACGCATGAATATGCTGAATGCCCCGTCCATCCAGACACCTCAGGAAGAAACCGACGGTGTGAAGATTAGCAAGCAATGATTTCGCCTCGGAGGAGCAAGAAAGGCTCAACCTCAATATCAGCACCAGCAACCGGCAGGCGCCCAAAGGATATCGCCGCAGAATGTATCCCGTGGACGCGACCGCACGCATTGAGAACCGAGAGGGCCGGTAAAGCGTCCTTACAGCCTGTGGACCACGGCAAGACACATCGTCTCGCTTGGCCGCCAAGACAACGATGTCGAAGTCGGACTCCTGCAAATGGTTGATCTCCCTGGCCACAAACAACTCGCTCCGGCTCGGATAGGTTGTAAGGAGATATCCAATCTTCACAAGCAGCCATCACAGCGGACGCCTCATCACATGCGTTGGGTCACTCTCGGCGGACCTGCGAACACAACACCCGGGGGACATGACACCACTCCAAGGTAATACCTAGAGGTTCCTCGTCACAGCGCGCGCCGCACGACGACTGAAGTCACATTCGCCTCTCACAACACTCTCATAGGCGCCGAGGGTGGCCTCGGCCGTGCAGTCCCAATTGAAAAGCCTGCTTTGATCGAGACCGGCCTCCTTATGATGCTCCCGCAGATCGGAATCGGAGAGCATCTGAACAATCTCACGCACCATCTGGACATCATCACACGGATTCACCTGCCGCGCGGCGTCGCCCAAGGTTTCTGCCAGCGCCCCTCTGGAGGAAGACACGACGGGAGTCCCAGATGCCATCGCTTCCAGGGGAGGAAAGCCAAATCCTTCGTACAAGGAGGGAAAGACAAACAGGTCCGCCATTTGGTATAGACAGGGAAGGTCATGCCGCGCAACGTAGCCGGTCACAATGACGTTTCCCGAAGCCACCTCTCGTACGATGTCCCTCTGTGCCGTCTTGGACCGCCAGGATCTTCCCCCCACCAGGACGAGCTTATGAGGCAGGCCCCTGTGCCGGAGCTGCCTGTGGATTCGCAAAAGCGAGCCAACGTTCTTCTTCGGCTCAACATTACCCACGTGAAGGATGTAGTGCTCGGGCAATCCATAACAGGCTCGCAGACGACGGTGGGAGGCCGAGTCTTGAAGAGGAGTGGAGATCCTGTCAATGCCGGGAGGAATGACGCGAATTCTTCCGAGTGGGCCGTGGAAATGTCGTCTCAGATCCGCGGCGGACTGCTGGGACACCGCGATGATACATGAAGCGCGTCGCGTGGAGCCGCTCATCAGCAGCTTGAAGTAGAGAGCATTCGTCGGCTTGCACCATTGCGGGTGGTCCAAGGCTATCGTATCATGGATCGTCACAACATATGGAACCGACGACTGACAATACGGGGAAATGTAACTGGTGCAGTGCAGGACGTCAAGTTTGTATCGTTCCGCCAGACGAGGCAGCTTCAGGTGTTCGTAGAGGATTCTTGCCGTCCTGGTCTTGACGTACCGAGCATCGACGACGACAAGAGACGAGGAAGACCCAACGTGGGCATCAATAAGATCTGGCTGATTCGTGAAGACGACATAATCGTTTTGTGGACTGACGCGGAGCATCGCTTTCAACAACCCCAGACAATAGTACTCCACCCCAGAGATATAGGCATGGAAACAGTAGAAGGTGATTCCTATCCTGAGTCTCATCACGACCTCATCGTGCCAGGATTTCGGCGTAGACGTCGAGAAGCCCTTGAGCCATCCTCGCCCTCGTGAACGTCGAAACTACATGGTTGTATCCAGCCATGCCAATTCTCTCCGCCGCCTGGAGATCCTCGGCCATCTGCACCATTGCCAAAACCAATGCGTCCACATTGTTCGGCGGCACCAAGATCCCCGTCCGACCGTTCTCAATGATCTCCGACGGGCCACAGGCATCCACCGCAATCACGGGAACCTGGTGCGACATCGCTTCAATGATCACGCGACCGAATGGCTCGCGGTCCGCCGTGTGGACGAGACAGTCGATCATGGGCCAGATCCGGGCCATATCATCTCGCCAACCAGTGAGAGTGATTTTATCAACGATAAGCGAGCTTCGGACACGACTTAGAATCTGTCGCCGGTAACCGCTGTCACGACCAAGAACGTCATCGCCTACGAGGACAAACCGCGAATTGGACAACTGTTCGGCCACACGCACGGCCGCATCCAAGAAGAGACACTGATTCTTCCAGGGCACAAACTGGCCGACGTTGCCGAAGACAAAGGGTCGCTTCGGACAACCCTCCCGCGCGGTTCGGACCACCTTCTCGCTTGTCCCCGAGATAGAGTCGTCAGCCGCATTGTAGATGACTTGGATCCTGGAGGGCTTGACCCCGGCCAGCACAAGGCTATCGCGCACCGCCAGACTCACCGCAACGATTTTCGTGCACAACCTGTCACAAAGCTGCGTGACTAATCGATGACGGACCAAGTCGCGGGCATGGATGACAAGCTTGGTCCTCGTACTCAGAACCGCACCCAGTGATGCCACCCCGGCACACACGCTGTTGGCGTGTATCACATCCGGGCGTAAGGTACGCACGATTGCCGTCAGCCGCCGCATAGCCTTGATCCAGTATCGACAGGAGCACGGTGATGAGTACGACTGATGAAGCGGATGGGGCAAACCATACGATTCAATCGCCTCGTCGGCCAATACCTTAGACAGAGGACTGGGCACGGGACACGCCACTGCCAACTCGAATCGAGAGTACAGAGATCGCACCGTGAGCAGCAAGCTGGTTTCAGCCCCGGCCATGGCGCCCTCCAGGTTGACGAATAGAATCCGACCCATAATCTAGCGAAGCCGCCGATATACGCTCCTAGCTCAACATCCCAGACGCCGAACACACCGGCCACCGACCTCATGTCAGCACACACGGACCCACAACTTGTTTAACGCATCCTAACACCTCCAGGTTGATGTCGATGACCAACTCCTGACTGCCTCCCCGTTGTCCATGCTGTCATCCATCAGCAGCCGGCGGGGCAACATCTCCACGCAAGAACTGCCGGAGTTAGACACTGTCTAGGAAAGAGACTGGGCCGCCTTGGAAGAGGCAACATGGCGGAGATCCTCGATATCCTTCATGCTATAGTCTCACTCCTTGTCAAAGCCGCCCTGCTGGCGCTCGATTCTCCGGGAGGGTTCGCAAGCGGAGCCTGAAACGATTGGCCGCCATGGACGCTGACGCCAAAGCCAGGGAAATCCTCTTTCTCAGAAACAGGGGGCATCAGTTCCAAATGCCAGCATCCATCCTTCAGAGACAGCTCAACAAGAGGGTCAAGGGCCTCCAATACGCCGTTCGCGAAAGGCTTCGCGTCGTCTCGTACATG
>CAYNQP010000229.1:0-6420 GCA_964399325.1 uncultured Pirellulales bacterium | reverse complement strand
TCTGTGCCACGCGCGACCCGAAGAAGTACGGCCTGGATCTGGCCAACCTCATCAGCTACGGGGCCTCGCCTCGGGCGACGATCTTTCTGGCCGTGGCGGCCAAGGCCCACGCCTTCGTCCAGCAGCGAGGCTACGTGACGCCGCAGGATGTCAAGAGCATTGGCTTCGATGTCCTCAGGCACAGGGTCATCGTCAGCTATGAGGCCGAGGCCGAAGACAAGACCAGCGAGGACGTGATCAAGACCATCTTCGACAACATTGAAGTGCCGTAGTTAGTTTGAAGTTTTAAGTGTTCAGTTTGAAGTGCTTCTTGCTTGAAACTTCAGACTTGGAACTTGACACTTGTATATGATTCCAGAAGAACTCATAAAACGAATCCGGCAGATTCAAATCTACAGCTCCCGGGCAGTGGACGCGAGCTTCGCGGGCCAGTATGAGAGTGTGTTCAAGGGCCGCGGCATGCAGTTCGACGAGGTCCGCGAATACATGCCGGGTGACGACATTCGCACGATTGACTGGAATGTCACGGCCCGGACCGGCAAGCCCTTCATCAAGCGGTTCGTCGAAGAACGCGAGATGACGGTGCTGTTCGCGGTAGACCTCAGCGCCTCGGGCGAGTTCGGGACTGTGAGCAAACTGAAGAATGAACTGGCGGCCGAGTTCTGCGCCGTTCTGGCGTTCGCCGCGGCCCGGAACAACGATAAGGTGGGGCTGCTGGTCTTCACCGACAGAATCGAGCTGTTCATCCCGCCCAAGAAGGGCAGCGCGCATGTGCTCCGCCTGATTCGGGAACTGTTGGGCTTCAAGATGCCCAAACGCAAGACGAATATCCCGCTGGCTCTCGATTATGTCGCGAAAGTCGTACGCAAGCGGGCCGCCGTGTTCCTGGTTTCCGACTTCATCGAGACGGACTTCAAGAAGCCGCTGAGCTTGCTGAACAAGCGTCACGATGTCATCGCGGTCCCGGTTCGCGACCGGGTCGAGATTTCGATGCCTTCGGTCGGATTGATCGAGGTGCAGGATGCCGAGACGGGCCAGATCATGCTCGTGGACACATCGAGCCAGAGATTTCGCAACCGATACGGCGACCACAGCTCACGGCGTTTCAACGACCTGAAGAATCTGCTGGGGTCGATCAAGGTTGACTTGATTCCGATCACGACGGACAAGCCCTATATCAATGACCTGATTCAGTTCTTCCACATGCGACATCGCCGCTACTAGCGCCGATCGCATGGCGGAACAAATGAGGAAGTAGAAGACCATGGCAGAGAAGCTGGATTTTTCGCTTCCGGAGAAGAAATCAAGAGGCGGCGCCGGCGGGGCGTTCACGGTTCTGCTCCTTCTGGTTGTCGCCGCCCTGGCCGCGGCCAACCTCGTTGTGGCGTCGCGCGGCGAAAAGGGACAGCCCACGGCGGCATCGCGCGGCCTTTCTGCGGCCCAGGTCAAGGAGTTGGCGGCCAAGCTGGCCCAGCGGAATCTGCATCAACAGGCCTCGGCGGTTTGGCAGGACTACTTGGCGGGGGCCGAACTGACGGATACCGAGCGGGCCAAGGTGCTCTTTCAAATCGCCATGTCGTTCGAGAAGGCCGGTCAGTATGCCAACGCCATCGAGAACTACTACCGCAGCGAATCGACAGCCCCGCTCGACGAACTGGGCTCGCAGATCAATACTCACGTCAAGGAATGCTTTGAGAGGCTCGGCAAGTTCTCCTCGCTGCGTTACGAAATGATGGATCGGACAAGCCTGACGTCGTCCGAGCCGGCCGGCGGAAGGGTCGTGGCCGAGATCGGAAATGAGAAGATCACCGAAGCCGACCTCGACGCGGCGGCTGAGCGAGTCATCGAGGGGCAATTGTCGTCTGCGGAAGCCTTCATGACAACCGAGCAGCTCAACGAGCAGAAGAAGCGCGCGCTCGAGCAATATAGCAGTGGTCCGGCCCGGCAGGAGTTCCTGCAGAATTGGTTGGCGCAGGAGATTCTGTATCGCCAGGCCCTCGAAGACGGTCTGGGCGACAAGCCTCGGACCAAACGCGTACTGGAGGACCTTGCCCGAGGGGTCTTGAGCCAGGAATTGATGAATCAGAAACTCGCGTCGGGTGTCAGTATTACGGAGACCGATGTTCAGACGTACTACGCGGCCCACAAGGACCAGTACGTCGAGCCGGCCCGGGCGCAGATCAGCCACCTTCGTGTCAGTGACGAAGGGCAGGCCCACGAATTGCTGAAGCGCATCAAAGGGGGGGAAGACTTCGCCGCGTTGGCCCAGGAGTTCTCGGAGGACCAGGGCAGCAAGGACAATGGGGGCCGGATTGCGGACGACGTTGGTCCGGGTCCTTCCGTTCCCGGCATCGGCGACGCCAATGAGATCAACGCTGCTATTTTCGCCGCCGAGGGCGCGACGGTCCTGGACAAGCCGTTCCAGACCGACCAGGGCTGGGAGATCGTCAGGGTCGAAGAGAAGAGCTCGGAACGTCAGAGGAGCTTTGACGAGGCCGCCCAGCAGGTCACGACGGACCTCCTGCGGCGCAAACGGCAAGAGGTCCAGAACAAGTATATCAAGGAGATGATGGACAAGTA
Organism: uncultured Pirellulales bacterium; assembly: GCA_964399325.1. Classification (GTDB taxonomy): domain Bacteria; phylum Planctomycetota; class Phycisphaerae; order Sedimentisphaerales; family Anaerobacaceae; genus JAFGLV01. Next base: position 3,840 of record CAYNQP010000229.1, on the reverse strand, counting down.
TAACGTGGTCATCCATACATCGGTTTTCGCTCCGGCTCAGCCGAGCGATGCAAACGAGCCCTCGTCACAGAAATGAGTTCTTCACGCAGGATAATATCGCTGGCTTTACTTGCCATTGCAGGTGCGACCCTGCTCGGCGTCGGTTGCAGGCAGGATTCCGACATCGCGGAAGACGAGGCCACATTCGAGGTGGACAAGGTGTACGAACGCGGGCCGGTCACCGTCCACGTGCGGTTGGACAGGACCAGCATCACGATTGCCCAGACACTGCTCCTGCAGCTCGAAGCGACGGTGCGGCCGACATACGAGCTTCAGATGCCCAAGGTCGATGAAGTGCTGAAGGATTTCGGCTTGGTCAACTGGGACAATCTCGGCCGGCGGCTCGACGAGCAGAACAACGTGGTGACGACCTATCAGTATCGGTTGGAGCCGTTCCTCTCGGGCAAGTACGCAATCCCGGCCTTCGCGTTCTCGTTCCATGACGTCAACGAGCCCGACGCCAAGCATGAGCTCAGCAGTGAGCCTGTCCCCGTAGAGGTGACATCCTTGCTCGGTGAGGAACGGGCCAAGCTGGTTATCAACGATATCGAGGGCGTCGTGGAAATGCCGCAAAAGGCGTCGCTGTGGTGGGTGTGGGTCTTGGGCGGCGTAGGCCTGACGGCGCTGCCGATTGGATGGTGGCTCCTGCGCAGGAATCGGGTCCGGGAGTTGGTGAAGATCTTCCGGCCGGCGCACGAGGTGGCGTATGCCCGGCTGCGGGCTCTGGTGGCGCAGAACCTTGTCGAGGCGGGGCGGATCAAAGAATTCTACGAGCGCGTCAGCGGTATTCTGCGGCACTACATCGAGGACCGATTCGACCTGCATGCCCCGGAGCGAACGACCGACGAATTCCTGGCCGAGCTGGGGCGCACGGATGTACTCGCGGAGCCGGACAAGGCCGTGCTCGGGGAGTTCCTGACGCATTGCGATCTCGTGAAGTTCGCCAAGCACGCGCCGACCGCCGAGCAGATTCAGCGTTCGTTCGACTTGGTCAAGGGCTTCATCGAACGCACCCGGTCGGATGAGCGGAGAGTCGACGTGACCGACCAGGTGGAGACCGAACAGGCGGTCCAGACGGAGGTGGCATAGATGCAGTGGTACACGCCCTGGGCCCTGCTGTTGCTTCTGGCACTTCCCTTCTTGGGGTACGTCATGCTGCGCCAGGGGCGCCGCGCGGCGGTGAAGTTCCCCAGTCTGATCGATATGAAGAGCTGCCCCGTTTCGTGGCGACAGCGATTTCGACCCGCGCTGGTCGTGGCGCGCCTATTGTGTCTGGCCCTATTGATTCTGGCCTTGGCCCGGCCCCGCAAAGGGACGGTGCTCTCCGAAATCTCCACCGAGGGCGTGGCGATCGAGGCGGTCGTCGATCGCTCCGGCAGTATGAACACCGAAATGGATTACGGCGAGGAGAAGCTGAACCGCCTGGAAGTGGTCAAACGCGTTCTGGCCGATTTTATTGAGGGTGACAAGAAGGGCCTGGGCGGACGGACCGGCGATCTGATCGGGCTGGTGACCTTTGCGCGATACGCCGATACGACATGCCCGCTGGTCCTCAGCCACAACGTGCTGACGGAGTTTCTCAAGAAGACGGACATCGTCACGCTGCGGAACGAGGACGGCACGGCTATCGGTGACGCGCTGGCCTTGGCGGCGGCACGGCTGAGGAAGGCCGAGGAAGAGCTTCGACGCCGCAGCGCCCAGTTGGGATTCGGCGACCAGGGCGAAGAGAGCGATAGCGAGCGGGGTGGCTTCAAGATCAAGAGCAAGGCCGTCATCCTGCTCACCGATGGTCGCAATAATATGGGCGACTACGACCCTCTCCAGGCGGCGGAGCTGGCCAGGAAGTGGGGCATCAAGATTTATACCGTCGGGATCGGCTCGGCCCAGTCGTTTGCCAGGGTCAACACGATGTTCGGGACGTTTCGCATGCCCACGCGTGACGAGCTGGACGAGGGATTGCTCAAGGCGATTGCGGACAAAACCGGTGGCTTTTACAGCCGGGCTGACGACGCCGAATCGCTGCGCAGCATCGTCGAACGAATCAACAAATTGGAGAAGACCGAAGTCAAGTCGGTTCAGTACACGCAGTATGCCGAGCACTTCGCACGGTGGACGGTGCCGGCGCTGGTGCTGCTCGTGCTGGAAATGCTGGCCGGCTGTACGGTCTTCAGGAAGATACCCTAAATGGGTGACATTGGGCTATGAATCTTGGCAATGACAAGGCGTTGTGGCTGCTCTTTCTCGTGCCGGTGGCGCTGGTGCCGGTGTACGCCTGGTGTTTCTGGCGCAAGGCGCAGGCGTTGAAAGCCCTGGCCAGTCACGAGATGCTGGCCAAGATCAACACCACGGTCAGTCTGAGGCGGCAGGTCTTCAAGGCGTTTCTTCTGGTCGTCGCATTCGTCGGTCTCGCGGTGGCGTTGACCGAGCCCAAGTGGAATCCCCAGCCCCAGCGGATTCGGCGTGAGGGCCGAGACGTGGCGATCCTGCTCGATACGTCCCGGTCCATGCTGGCCGAGGACCTCAAGCCGAATCGGCTCAAACAATCCAAGATCGCCATCACCGATCTGCTGGAAGTGCTCAAGGGCGACCGCGTCGCGATTGTCACCTTCGCGGGCAACGCCACGGTGAAGTGCCCGCTGACCCAGGACTATGCCTTCGTGCGGATGGCGCTGGCCGATATCTCCACCGAGAGCACCAGCCGGGGCGGCACCATGATCGGCGATGCCATCCGGAAAGCCACGGACGAAGTCTTCGACAAGCAGAGCCGCCAGTACAAAGACCTGATTTTGATCACGGACGGCGAGGACCACGACAGTTTCCCCGTCGAGGCGGCCCAGAAGGCGGCCCAGGAGGGCATTCGCATCTTCGCCTTCGGCTTGGGCGACGACGTAACCGGGACGCGCATCCCGATCACCGGGCCGAATGGAGAGCAGACCTTCCTGAAATACCAGGGGCAGGAGGTCTGGTCGAAGCTCAACAGCGATATGCTTCGGGAGGTGGCTTACGCCACGGACGGCACGTATCTATCCGTAACGCCGGGGACCGCGATGGACCTCGGCCACATCTACGAGGGCCAGATCGCCTCGGCCGAAAAACGCGAGCTTGAGTCGATGACGATGGTGAAATATGATGAGAAATTCCAGATCTTCGTGGCGCTGGGGATCGGATTGCTGATTTGTGAGGCATTGCTCAGTGAACGCAAGAAGAGGGCATAGACCCGTTCGTAGTGACGCTCTTGTAGGGGCAGGCCCCCGTGCCTGCCCAGGGCAACCACAGGGGGTTGCCCCTACCGGGCGCGCCGGGAACGGAACCCCGATTCCGGCGGTACTCTTGTTGCTGTTGGCGGTGGCTGCGTCGGCGCGAGCTGCGGACTCTGCCGGGCAGATGATTCGAGAGGGAAACAAGCTCTACGCTGGCGGCGAGTACACCGAAGCGATCAACAAGTACAACGAGGCGCTGGTTGAGCAGCCCGCGGCGGTCGAGCCGAAGTTCAACAAGGCCAATGGCTACTATCGGCTGGACGATCTCGGCGAGGCCATAGATCTATACCAGGAGGTGGCGGCCGAGAGCAAGGACATGGCCCTGGTGGCCAAGGCCAAGTACAACCTGGGCAATTGCCTGTTCCAGCGGGGCGCCAAACAGCGCGACTCCGATCTGCAGAAGGCCCTCGATGACATGAAGACGAGCATCACGTACTGGCGAGGTGCCCTGGACATCGACCCGGAAAACGAAAAAGCGGCCAAGAATATCGAGGTCGCGCGCCTGACGATCAAGGACATCCTCGACCAGCTCAAGAAACAG
>CAYNQP010000228.1:0-6453 GCA_964399325.1 uncultured Pirellulales bacterium | reverse complement strand
CAACCCGAAATAGGTCTTCTGGACCGCATCGGGATCACCGAAGATTCCGAATAACCCGCACTCCTCCCTCTTCGAGGAGGCACCGTACCCATCGAACTGTGAATCGTGCTCAGACATGACCCTCACACTGAAAAATCAGACGTAGATCGAAAAAGACTCCCAAGACACGCTCGAGCCACCCTCCAAGTTGACAGTTTACCCACTGCTGCCGCCGGAGTCAATTGCTACTCTTGTGAATGTGCGAGCAGCTCGGCCAGAAGGGGCCTAAGCCTTCGGATGGCGTTGCCGCGATGGGAAATAGCGTTTTTCTCCGCGTCGGGCAATTGGGCGACCGTCTTGCCGAGGTCGGGAACGAAGAAAACAGGGTCATAGCCGAAGCCGTTCGCCCCGGTCGGCTCGTCGATAATGAGCCCTTCGACCACGCCCTGGGTCTCGATCAGCACCTTCTCCGGCGTGGCCAAACACAGATAGCAGACAAACCGCGCCGTGCGCTTTTCCGGCGGGACGGCCTGAAGCAATTCAAGGAGCTTGGCGATATTGCGCTTGTCGACCGTCTTTCGATCCGTGCCGGGCGGAACGTCGCCCGAGAATCGCGCCGACTTGACTCCCGGCGCACCGTCCAGCGCGTCCACCACCAACCCGGAGTCATCGGCCAGAGTCCAGAAACCTGCTGCCTTGGCGTACTCCGTCGCCTTCTTCTGGGCGTTTTGGGCAAATGTCGCGCCGTCCTCCTCGACCTCGCCCAGATCCCGAAAATCGGCCAGACTCCTCCAATCGACGCCGGCATCCAACATCGCCCGCAGTTCCCGAACCTTCCCTGGATTCGTGGTTGCCACTAGTATCGTCTGTCCCATGTCTTCCTTATAGCCAGAGTGGGCGCGTCTATCAAGAATTCGAGGCTCGCGTTCGGCAGCGACTTTGTCAGTTCTACACCGTTCGGTGGTTAGTCGCTGGCGTTGAGGCCGATTTGGACGTTTCCTTTGGAATCGTTGCCGATGCGGGGCGGACCTTTGAATACGTTCTCGGCGATGACGGCGCGGGTGACACTCGGGCCGAGTTGGACTTGGGGGCGATCTTGCCGGAATTCGCATCCGCGAATGATGACGGTGCCGCTCTGGGCCTGGATGGCCGCGCGGTCGCCCTGTTCGCCTCCCCATTGGACAAGGGTGCAATCACTCAATCCCACGGTTCCCGTCCCCGCGATCCTGGCAATCTGATTGCACGGACCCCAGAACGCGCAGTTCACGAAACGCACGCTTCCCGTGTTGGTCCGGGCCACATCAATCATGGTAGGGTCCGGCCCGTGAAAGGAGACGAACTCGCCATTGGTGATCAGCAGCCCATACGGGGCACACTGTTCCACGACAACAGCCGTGTGACAATCGTCGGCCCCGATGCCGAGAAAGTTGCCGTTGCAGGCGCCCCTCCCACCCCGGATGAACTTGTAGCCGACCTTGTAGCCAAAGCAGAACGTGTTGTAGACATACTGCCAGTCGGAACGGCCGAAGATGAATGCCTCACCGTTCTCCATCTGCCACCGGCGCACCTGGGGGTTCCTGCTCCACCAGGGATTGAAATGGACATTCTCAATGCGGCCGATGTCGTAGATGGCATCGACCATGATCCCCCGCCGCAGCGGCTGACCCTGCACATCGCGGATCAGGTGACGCTCATTTCGCGTGGCGTCGATGCCGTTGTACGGGTTGAGCATCTCGACGGCCAGGACCGCCGGGTTCTTGCCGCGCATCGCGATGGCCCAGGGATAGGGTTTGGGTTCGCTGTCGGCATTTTGCTGCGGATAGTACAGAACGACTCCCTTGAGCGTGCTGTTCGTGTTCAGGGTGATGAAGGCCGGTCCGTCCTCATTGCCTCCGTTCTCGGTCACCAGGAACGTGGTGCCGTCATCGGTCGGCTTGGGAAATCCCCGGTCGCGCAGGCCGTTATGGGCCGGGACGGATTGCCAGAGCCCTGCCAATGTCACTCCAACGGGCACGTCGAGGTGGCCGGCAAAGAGGTAGTTGCCGCGCGAAGCATAGACGGTTCCGCCGCCGTGGTCACGCGCCGCGTCCAGGGCTTTCTGAAACGCGGCCGTGTCGTCCGTCTTCCCATCGCCAACAGCGCCGAACCGGCGGACGTCGAATCGGTCCGAACCGGTAGGCGGCTGGGCGCGCTCGGTGCCGAGGCCAACGGAAAGCGCCGGCAAGAGCCAGAACAACCATACGCCCCAACGCATCATGACCTTCATTTCGCAGGCACTGTAATACATGGGTTTACCCCTGATCCGGAATTGGCTTGTGCATTTCCATCCGTGAGATTGTCCCCAAGACCTTGTTCACCACCCATCCTAACAGACTGACGCCCTGCTTTCACCTTGTCTTTCAGATCTTTGGTGTCGGTGCGCAAAGGAAAGGCCGGGTTGTCGGGCCCGGCCTGGGTATGCGAGAGAGCACCTGCCATCAGTCGCGTTTTCGGATCGGTAGGCCGCAGGTGCCAAGGTTGGTTCTGCCGCCGGCTCTGCCTTGCGTGAAGAGGGTCAAGGACGTCTGCGCTGGGCCGGTGCTGAACTCGAAACCGCTGTCAGGAGCGACGTGGGCCGTCAGAGAATACGACGTAACCGGGATGAGCGTCTTGAGCGCGACCTCATAGTAGCTCGTATTCCCGTGCTGTCTCTCGGGAAGCTCACCAAGCAAGAGCAGCCATCGGCACGTGATTCTCCTCTGTCCGGCCAGGAGCTTCTCCAGCGGCAATTGAAGGTCATATCTGCCGTCACCCGTTTGCGTGAAGGGGATGTCCGTGTCACCGAGCGTCGCGACGGTCATCACGCCGCCGGTATAGGGCAGTGTCACCGGCATCACGGCAACTCCTTCGGGCCCCTTGTCCAGGACGATCTGCGATTCGACGGTGATTTGGCCGGAGGCATCGATGGTCCAATCGTCCTCCTGGGTGCCGATGAAGTTGGGGTCGGGCGATTGCTCGTAACCGACAGCCACATCATCGGCGTCGAGCGGCTCGGGTAGATTCTCCGGCGCGACGTCTTCGACGTGCAGGTCGCCATAGATGACGCGATAGGTGGCCGAGCCCTTGGGCCGATACCAGAAGATCGCCTTGTCCGCTTCGCCCAGTGTGACGCCTTGGCCCCGATAGTACCATTTGCCTTCGCCCTGGAAGAGACGAGTGAAGAACAGGAAGTTCTGCATCGTGACGCCCAGAGCGGTCTCTTCCTCATCGGACAGATTCATCGACTCGATCTGCTTGACGATGGCCGGGGCTTGCTTGACATAGTCCTCTACGCCGACGCCGTCCGGGAACTGCCCGCCGCCAAACTCCTGGGCCAGCAGGCGCAGACCTTCGATGAAGGCTTCTTCTGTGCCGCCCTGCAGGTCCAGCGTGCTTTCCTCCTTCAGCGTGTACCCTTCAGGGACGTCCATGCTGAACAGCGCCTCTTCCATGGGCACGTCGAACTGCACGTTCTTGCAGATTGTTCGCATCTGCCCTTCTTGCTGCTCGATGCGCACGGGCAGCGCCGTTACCGGATCGGCCCACATTGTGATATCCACTCTCGGATGTTTGGCGCGAAACCCGATCAGCACACGGCCGTCGATCTCCTGCTCGCCAAGGTCTTCGATCACAAAGTGGGGGCTGTCCTGCAACATCGTGATGATGTTCTTCAGGTGCTCCAGGTAGTTGGGTATAGGGGGCAATCCCTTCATGCTAACGTATTGGGCATCTTTATCCTTCTCGGAGAGCACGAGTATCCGGCTCGTCTCCAAATCGATGATACAGACCTCATCGTCCATTGTAGACAGCGTTCTGCGGATGCGCGAGCCGGCGATCATGTCGCGGATGACGGGCGTCCCCTCTTCTTCTTTGCCGATGACAATATCCAACACCGCCGTGTTGGCGTTGAGAATAGGCCGAATGATTTGAGCAAAAGTCACCGTCGGACTCAAGGGGTTACCCAGGAAATGTATGGCGACAAGCACCGCCACCACTATCACCGCCGCAGCGGCCAATCTCGTTGCTTTGCTTTTCATGATTATTCTCCACAGCGCCGGGGCCGGACGCGCTGTCCCGCCCGCGCGACGTTTGTCCAACTGGTCCAGGGCGTCACTCAAGATGCGTTCGTCTGCCCCCGGACCGGAGGTAATCTCAGATTCTTGTATCAATCGTTGTATTTCATCTGCCGGTTTCATCTCGTGGCCTCACCGTTGAGCAGTAACCGCAGCTTGTCGAGTCCGTATCGGTAGCGGCTCTTGGCTGTATTGGCGGAAATCCCTCGGGCCTTGGCGATAGCGCTGAACGTCATCGCCGATTGCAGGTGCAGCATGATGACCTCGCGCTGCTCGAACGGCAGCTCGGCCAAGGCATCGCTGAGTATCCGAAGCTGCTCGTTGCACACCAGAGATTCCAGGGCCGAGTCCTGGATATGGGGCCCTGCGTTCCCGCTTGGCTCTTCGTCCCACCCGGAACTCGGTCCGACCCGGCTGCGTACGCGCCCAGCCTTGTTGCAGTTGCGGGCCTGGTTGGCCACGCAGGTCAGCAGGAAGCCCTTGAGACTGCCCGTCAGGCGAAAGCCGTCCAGCCCTCGAACGAACGACAGAAACACATCGTGCACCACGTCTTCAGCCGCACTTCGGTCATTGAGCAAGGCCATCGCCAACAGCAGCAAGTCCGCTTTGTACTTTTGATAGATCCGCGCCAGAGCCTCGCGGCTCCCACGCTTACAGCGAAGAACAAGCAGCTTGTCTTCCATAAGGCCGGCCCAATGCGTACGCATACAAACGTCTGTCGCCAATATAACAGTTGTGGCGGCCGTTTGGGTCTATCGAGGCGAGAGTTTCTTGCAGAGGTCGGCCCTGGCGCAAAGAAAAAGGCCGGGCTGGTGCTTCGGCCCGACCTGAGTCTTTCCGGAAGAAGACGGACCAGTCTATCTGCCGGCCAACGCATCCAGGGTCGCCATGACAAATTGCGGCACGACCAGGGGGCCGGCAGACGTAACGAGGGGACCGTCCTTCTCCACGGGGGTGCCCGTGTAAATACCCCCCGCCAGCAGGAGCATGTCGCGTTCGGAGAGCAACCCCGTCACTCGGGCGCCGGCAATGATTCCGGCATTCGCCAGAATAGCTGGCGCGTTGCCACTGGCGGCCACGACCTTGTTCAGTGCGGCCGCTCGACGCGCCAGATCCAACGCCATTCGATTGTTGACGAGTTCCACCGTTCCGGGACCACCGATGAATATGATGGCGTCAAAATCCTCCGCTCTGACCCGACCGAGGAGTAAATCAGATCGCGCGACACCGCCGAGCGAACCGGTGATCGCTCCGATTCGCACACTCGCTATGACGGTCTGAACGGAAGCCAATTCGAGGCCGCGCTTCGTACCAAGCAATTCCGCATCTTGAAACCCGGTCTGCGGGGCGATAAGCACTGCCCTCCTTGGCGGTCCTTGGAGAGGCTGCTGCTGCGCCGTTTCGGTCGCCTGCGTCGCCGGCTGGCCTACCAGGAGAACGTAGAGCGGCTCGAGCTCTCGGGCGAATCGGCAAATTCGCCTGACGCTGCCTGCATCGACGTTGTTGGCGGCGATGAACGTCAGGTCCAGACTAACCGCCTGGAGCTCAATACTCTGGGCTATCTGTCCGGCCTGAAGCAACATGATGTTTCTTGCCCTGTTCCCATAGCGGGCGGCCGAATCCCTCGTGGAGTTCGCCAGGATGATCTGACAGCCCCCCATGGATCCGCCTTGTTGGTTTAGGACCGCGGCCGCCAGAGGCCCACGCACATCCCCCTCGATGGTCGGCTGCAACGTGTGGGTACCCGGATTGTAGACATACACCCCGTCCGGCAGCGCAACGTAGATCTTCATGGGAGGTTGCGCGTCGAAGGGGCCGGCGGTACCCCCGGCCTGGGGCATGGTCACGCCTTGGCCCGCCCAGAGCAACTGACCGATTTGAGGCAGTTCCAGACGTTGATCCGAAGGCGGAGTCAGGCTCAGAAGTCTGATCAAGGCCTGTTCGACGCTAACACCGGCCGATTTCGTCGGTTCGGGCAGTTGAACGGTTTGGAGGCGAGAGACCCGCTGTGTGCGTCGTCGTCCCTCTGACGGCTGTTCCCGTCCCCAACAAACGGCGGCGATGCCGAGAAGCATGACCAGAAGCAAATGCAGACTGCGGGAATCAGGCATGAGACAGGCAGTGAGGATTGTCCGACCCTTCATCTTTCTGTCCTCCAATATCGCTTGGGTGGTTTCCAACCTAGCTACGTCCGCATTATACTCTACCGCATTCGCCTCGTTTTCACCAGAGTTATTCCACACGCGACGGACACTCTCGGATTCGTTCCGACCACAATCAACGCCGGAGAGGGAGACGACATAGGCGTAAGGAATGAGCAGAGGCGCCTGTATCCAACGTAGCGTGTTTTTGATAGAATGCCACTGAGCCTGAGAGGCTTATC
>CAYNQP010000227.1:0-6501 GCA_964399325.1 uncultured Pirellulales bacterium | reverse complement strand
CTCCGGCCAGAAGTCCACTTGCCTGCACTGCAAACGCCTCCTGCAGCTCGTCCGCCTTGAGAGCCCCCAGGGGTTCGAGGAAGTCCCCGGTAGGCCCGATGTCCCCAAGGACATATTTGTCGTCGCCGGCGGCCTCTCGGGCGATCTCGGCCCCGGCCCGGGCGATCTGCTGCGCCTTGTCGGCGTACCCATGCCGGGCCAGGGCGTACCGATTGGCGCCGAATGTGTTTGTGATGACGGCGTCGCTGCCGGCCTCCAGATACGCCCGATGGATAGCCAGCACGATCTCGGGCGATTCGAGATTCAGTGCGTCACTGCACGCGCCCGGCGCTATCCCTCGTGCAAAGAGCTGCGTCCCCATCGCGCCGTCGAGTAGAAAAAAGTCCTGCGGTCGTATTCTGCTCTTCAAGTCTCGTCGAGTCATGTCTGGTATCCGCCCATAATGCGTTTACAGTTCCGTCCCGGAGCTTAGCGTTCGTTCATCCATTGCCCGTCTTCGTATCGGTAGACGTGCTCGAATCGTTCCATGTCCCTCGGATCTCGGTTCAGATAGATTTCCTTCGCCTTATCGCTCAGCTCCTTTTCCTCCCAAGAGCTGAACCTGACGTCGATGGAATCCTCATGCTCCTCGGCCGACATCGTCGTGACACGAATTCGTTTGGGCACCTCGAAACCGCTGTCACGCAGAGGCGCATAGTCCTCCAGTTCCATCACCGCGATGACCCTGCCGTCCGGATTGGAGTACTCGATCTTGTGTACGAGATAATCGCACGCGTACACGTACACCTTCTCGCGCACACCGCCCGCTTCGTCTCGCAGTGTCAGAATGTCATACGGCCCCTCGTTCTGGAGAGACCACAGCCCCGAATCGGCCGCGGCGTCAGGGCGCACGATGATGCCGAAGGCCTCCAGCACGAGCCGAGGATTGATGATCAGCCCTTCGACGTTGGCCGCCTGGTCCCACCGGCCCCAATAGTAGGCGCTGATTTCCTTCGGACGCAGCGCCAGCCAAAACTCCTCAGCGTTGGAGCCCACGATGATCGCCTTCTGCTCCACCCCGATGCTGCCCTGTATGTAGAGACCCGACGGCGGATCGAACCAGAGATCAAGCGCTACCCTGTGCCGCGTCTGCTTGTCTTTGTCGGGATCGTAGTAGTTCAAGCGACACTGGGCCCCCCTGGACCGCAGCGGTACGGCCCGTTCGGCCCGCGCGCCAAGGGCCTGGAGCGCTTCGTCCACATTCGCCTTGCCCGGGCAGATCGTCAACGGCCCCGGCGTGGCGCAGCCGGCCGCCAAAACCAGGCACGCTGCCGCAAACAACCACGATAATTGCAGTATCCGTCTCAATGTCACCTCCTACAAATCCGTCTGCAGGATCTGTCCCATCTGGGATGTGAGCAACTCGATCTGCTCGTCGTCCAGGTGCGGGTTCACAACCTCAACGATGTCCTTCACACCCACGACGCGTAGGCACCATACCTCCTTGCCATCGTCCGTCCGGGTCGCATCGTATTTGAGCCGGCGTTTGCGCATCAGCACGAGCGCCAGCACGAACCGGAAATTAACCTTCTCCGCGTCCGTCTCGTTCGCCAGCCGCTCGAAGAAGGCCATCAGCATCTCGTCGCTGACAAAGAGTTCCTTCTTCTCATCGGGACTCGCCAACCGGCTCTTCCAGTGGCAAAAGACAGGCGGCTTGGCGCTCTCCCAGTACTCCGCGCTGAAATCCCGCCGTTCGAGCCCTTCTTCGCCCTCCACAAGGGCCCCGAAGTACTCCTCGCCCGGCTCGATCTTCCGGCCGGTGCCGCAACACTCGCCCAACGGCTTGTTGATTACCCAATCAGCCATGAATCTCCGTTCTCGTCATTCCATTCGGCGCTGCCCCGCCCCCAATCACTCGATCCGAAGCCGGCCAATCGCGGCCCAAAGATACAAAAACCCGCCGCCTCTGGCAAGAAGAACCGCCAGAATCCCTCCTGAACCCGGCCGTCTCGCCACTGACAGGGCCCGCGGATTGGCTTTGTTTGGCCGTTCGCAGTGGCGCCGTAAGGCATTCTTCTGCCTGCCCCGGCGGGCACACTGCCGAACCGGGAGCGTCAATTGGCTTTGTTTGACGCAATCGCTCCGCGCCGGGCGGCTCAGCGGGCTGGGGCACCGGTTTCTCCGCCGGTGGGTCGAGTTCTCGCAACAGCCGCAGCTTCTGGAGCTCGGCCATGGTCCGGTACAGGCTGTGCTCGATCCGCCGCTCGTACAGGCCCAATCGATCCAGGACCCGCGAGTTGCCGAAGTCCTTCGCCACGACCCGGCCGAGGGACAATTCGGTCTCGTCCGTCCCGTCTGCCCATTTGGGCATTTGTGATCGGATGAGCTTCTGCAATGGGCTGGGCGCCTCCTTGGTCAGCAGCGCGTCGAACACCTCGGCCTGAATCCGTTCGGCCCGTCGCAGCCGCCACGCCAGCCCCACGACGCGTTCTGCCAGCATCGATTCCATCGCCCCGGCCGGTGCGAGTTCGGCCAGCATCTGGTCGCGATAGAACTCAAACTCCCCCGGGTCTTCCCCCTTGATGACCGCCTGCTGGGCCAACAGCCCATGCCGGACCGCATTCTGCGCCACCACGGCCTTGCCCTCGGCCGTACGCGGACCCGTGGATTTCTGGGCATTCGAACGATTGGCAACGACTTGTGCTTCTGTAGCCATGAGGAAACCCTTTCGATTTAAGAATTACTATCTACGATTTACTATTTAGTTATATAAACACAATACCACAACCCGCTCTGGTGTCAAGGATGAATCCTCTCTTTCTGTCATGTCGAGTGGAGCAACGCGGAATCGAGACATCTGGCTGCGGCCAAGCCAGTCCCTGATCCCCGGCCGGATTTCTCCGTGCGGGTTGTGCCGCATTGGACCTCGCTCAGAGCCCGCCCTTGACCTCTTCGCCAGATACCGAGGAAATACGCGATCCTCTATCATCGATAGTCAATTGAGAGCCCTCCGGCACGAGCGACGAGGGACCAGCCACGAGCGACGAAAAACAGCCATTTCCCAGCCATTATTGTCTTGCATTGCGCGCCCGCATCCGCCATAATAGTTCCTAGCGATGCACCTCTGACGAAGCCGCGACGAATGAGTTTCGAGCCCCCTGTGGGCGGAACTGATGTGGTAGGCCCGTGATTTGGAGAGGTCGAAATGAGTGGGATGGCCCCGGAAGCGCGAGAGCCGAGAGATAAACGAGGGGAAGAATAAGTATGGCGTCCCCAGAATTCCTCGCTTCAATTCCTCCCAGAAACAACAGGAAAGGAGCACAAGATGAAGAACAACCGGCAAGTACTGCGTCCGATTGTGGCGATCGTGACCGTGGGGTTTCTTGTTGGTGGATGCACCACCAACTGGCAGGAACCACCACCTGCCGAAGACTCCAGGATTCAGCGTGACCCCCTTTCTTATGGAGCTGTCACTGCGAAGGTTCGAAAAGGCGAGACAACCCAAGAGGAGATCATGCGGTTGTTTGGAGCCCCGAACATAACCACCATGAATAAGAATGGAGAAGAAGTGTGGATGTACGACAGAGTCTCTAGCACGACTCAATCCGACGGCTGGTCAGAGGAACGACGCTTCAGCGCTTTCTTCGGGCTGGACACATTCAGTGCAAAACAGGGCAGCGGCCGCAGATCGACCACCAGCACCCTCACGGCGATCATTACTTTTGACCTAGACAAGAGAGTCACGGACTACAGTGCCCGCGCCACGCAGTTCTGACACGGAGGAAAGACATAATGAAACGTTTATCTTTGCTCGTATGGCTGGCTCTCATTCCCCTTCTGACAGCGGGATGTCCCACAATGCTTGGCGAGGGTGACAACAAAGCCCTTCTTGCACTGTCTTCCGAATGGGAAGACACAAACAAGCAACAGAACATCGCACTTGGTGAAAGAGTGTACCAGAGGGATTTCGATCTGGTGTTCACTGCTGTTGTCACGGGCCTATCAGATCTCGGGCTCGCGATCAAGAACATGGAACGCCAATCAGGATACATACTCGCTGAAGGCCCTACAACTCTCTCTACTGAAGAAGAGAATCGCTTTGCACAGGAGGCGGCGGCCCAGGCTCGCCAAGGCAGTTCCATGTGGTCGAGGACATATGTGACTTTAGGAAATGGCACACTTGCGACAACCATAACTCTCAAACGGATTGCAGATGGTCATACCAAGGTCAAGATGCGGATCGCTGTTGTGGCGCTTTCGGGGCCGGCCACGAATAAGTACTACGGGGTGTACCCACCATGGCTTCAAGCTGAATACCAGAAGATGTGGCAAGCCCTTGATAGGCAGATATTCCTAGATGAGAATCTGGACTAGGATACTAGGGACGGACCCGAGGATAGTAGGGACGGACCCGAATGGCACTTCCATAAGGCTTAGGTTCCGTTGAGTAAACGTGCTTTGGCGATGGGTCTGGGGGGAAAACGGGGACAGTCACCTATTAAATGGGGTAACATTGTCCCTAAATAGGTGGCTGTCCCTATTATGTATTATGACCTCGGCCAGGACAAAGGAGGCTAACATCTATGTCAGATGCATGCAGTGCGAGAGAGCCAACTATATGAGCGAGGGGATCACCACTTCAGAGCAGTTCGTATACGAGGTCTGCCAGAGATCGTTCTTGTCACTGTGGAGTTGCGCTAATCCTCAGGGCCGTGAGCCTGGCAAAGAGCTTTGTGATATTCTCGTAGTGTGTGACCCGGATGTCATAGTGATCAGTGTCAAAGAGATTGGGCTCACAGACTCTGGCAAAGGAAGCGTGGATTGGGATCGCTGGCAACGGAAGGCAATCGATGCCTCTATCAAGCAGATCAAGGGGGCAATCCGGTGGCTGGACGAGGCTCAGCATGTGGTGAAGAAGGACGGAACGCCTGGTTTGGCCTTGCCACCTCTGGCACGCCGCATCTACCACCGTGTTGCGGTAGCTTTCGGTGGGCGCCGGCAAGTCCCGATTCGCAGTCGCACAAAGAAGAGCGAAGGTCTTTTTCATGTGCTTGATGAGGACTCGTTCTATCTTCTCTTGCGACATCTTGACACGATCAGCGATTTTGTCCAGTACCTGAGGGAAAAGGAGGAGTTGCTTTCTCGTACAGGTGTTATCATAACCGGTGGTGAAGAAAACCTCCTTGCTATGTACCTGCACGCTGGGCGACGTTTCCCAGAGGCAACGGACCTTCTTGTGATTGAAGATGATTTGTGGGATGGATTGGCTTCCAGGCCCGAGTTCCTTGCAAAACTCGAAAGAGATCGGGATAGCTACCTGTGGGACACGTGCATTGATGCTCTTGCGAGGAGTATCCTCGACGGATCCGCGTATTTCAACCCCGGACTCGCCAACGCTGAATCGGGTCTTCGGGAAATGGCGAGGGAGGATCGATTCTCGCGTCGTTGCCTGTCGAGAGGTCTCCTTGAATTTATGGACTTGGGTCAGGCGGGAAAGGTCCGTTCAAGAATCGTCCCATCGTTTAGCCGCAAGACGATCTATGTATTTATGCTCGCAAAGGCGAAGGATGATCCGTCAGCTCGGTTGACAGAACTCAGCGCGCGTTGTCTGGTTGCACTGAGGGATGCTCATACACGCGATTCGGAGTGCAGTACTGCTGTGGGTTTGGCCGTTGGTGTTTTGGAGGCTGGTCATCCACTAGAACTCGTCTACGTCAGCAAGCCTGACTGGACTGCGGAAGACCGCAAGATGGCGGATAACCTCCGTGATGAGTTCGGCCTGTTTCGTAAGCCAGAACGGAAATGCATGCACGAAGATGAATACCCGGACGACAGCCAAGAATTGTCTACCGAAGAGCAGGTGGATGAAAGACCGGGACATGACGCGCCTTGAGGCTTTGAAAACACAAGGTACTGGACTATGACAGATCAGGTTACAGACAGCGAGTCCGCAGCGTTGGGGGGCCATCTTGACCCCGCCTTATCGAACGAGATTCCCACGCCGCGCTTGCTCTACAAGTATTTCAAGTATTACCCGCCCACCAGATGCGAATGGACCAAACGCATTTTCAAGGACAATGAAGTGTACTTTGCTACACCTAAGGACTTCAATGGGTATACTAGGGACGGACCCTAGTTTCTGGCGTCGGTGGGCACTGCCCACCGCGGATGATGGGGAGGGGTTGCTGTAGCCCAGCCGCCCTCGGCTGGGGATTCGAGAGTCCACCCCCGAGGGCGGGGGTGCCACACAGAATCAGGGCTGTTCGGATTCGAGGGCGGCGATAGCACCGCTGTCGTCGTAGCCGGGCGAGCCGTCCACGTTGGCGCTGGGGCGCCAGGCGCTCTTGTCGTTGTACGCACTTGGATCGGTTGCGGCCGGGTCCCTGATCGTTAGCGAGAAGCCCGGGCCGTCGGTGAGATTGTACCAGTCGTCCTGGAAACGGAAGTCGTGGATGACCTGCCCGGCCGCGTCGTGCAGTTCGATGCGTTCGCCGGCGTTGCTGAGACCGCCGGCATACTGAC
>CAYNQP010000226.1:0-6508 GCA_964399325.1 uncultured Pirellulales bacterium | reverse complement strand
CTTCCATCGGCCGACCAAAGGTGATTTCGTGAGTTTTCAGACAGAGCCTAGTATGACTCTTCGTATGAACGCTCCGGCCAGGAACAACAGGAGCAGAGATAGTGTAATGATGGCAATGGCTGCCGCGATCTGGCCCGCATCTGGCCCCAATGCGATCTTGCATGAAGAGTATACCCATGAGCACAGATTCGCCGTATTGGCAAGAAGGATGCTGTGCCCCAGGAATGCATAACCGAGGCTGTCAACACATAGTGTGCCCGCCGCGATGTTCACTATCGCTCCACATACGTAGTGCAGGATGATGACGCATCGCAACCCAAGTGTTGATCTCCATTTCCATGCCTGCGGCAAGTATGGTCTGGACGGGCCATCTCGGCCGCTATGCTTGGCGAACTCAAGGGCCCACGTTTGCTGTTTCTTCAGTAGGGCCCGGAAAGGCCGGACCGAGAAGAAGTAGGCCGCAACGCAAAGAACGACCATGAAGACATAACCATAGGCAACCATCCGGCGCTGTATCCAGGCAACTCTGAATGTCTGGCCGTCGGCGTCAGAGAGATGCTCAGGGAGCGAGAAATCATGCTCGGCCAATCCGTGTAAGTACCGCGCGCAGTCGTCTTCAAGCACATGGGCGACGCGGGGCTCGATCCGTCTGAATTGAGCATTCGCAATCGCTTGCCTTATGGACGCCGGCGTTTCAGCCAGATAGAGTCGTTGTGGGAGGAATACCTCCATGGAGCAGGGGACTACAAATACCACCGAAAGCATCAGCGTCAGCAGCGTCCAGGATGTCACGTTATCCATAAGACACAGGTGCCATTGACTGTACTGATTGCGGTCCTGCAGTATCCCCACCACGTATCTGGTGATAACGAGAACACATATCAGCAATGATATACACGCACCAACCACTCCCATCAGTTTAGCGCAGAGGAGTATGAGACAGATTGCCAAAACCAGCTCAGTTGCGAGATTCAGTCTGGGGACATACAGGCGTCCAACGGAATAGGAGACCTGCCGAAAATCACACGATTGTTGGATCTTGGTCCAGAACGAATGCTCGATTCGCGTCAATCTGGGCTCAATCCTGTCTCTTTGCCACCAACCACAGAGCATGGTCAATAGTGCGCACATGATAAACGTGATCACATCGGGACCTCTGTACTCGCTCATGATCCTATCGATTAGAAGAATACAGTACAAGATCCCAAAGAGAGACAGGACCAGCAACGTGAGGCTGCAATAGAGACGAGGGCTTAGCACGAAATCAAGCAGGATCGCGTTCTCGGAGTGGTTGCATCGCCAGAATGCTCTGTAGAAATGAGATTTGGCTGTGAAATCCACGATGTCGGACGGGGGCACATGGCATTCAGTGATGCGGTCAAGGTACACATCCGGTGTGAACTTAGTATCGTGGCACCAATGCCGGATCAGTTCAGCCACTTGATAACAATTCGTTTCTACGAGAGCTCTACCCATGGTCGCTGTCTCTTGTTTTATCACCCTGAGCATTCATCGAACACCCTATCATTCTACCATTTTGCCCTTGCGAAATCCCGTGATTCTAATTTGTCACCCCAGGACAAGACAAGTGTGACCACGTTATGGGTGGACGGTAAATCGGGATAGAGTGAGCAAAATGCGTTACATGATCGTGCTCTATATGGAGACCACAATTGAAGGGACATGCCTCCTGGAGTCCTTGAGTGACGATGACTGCCAGAGGGCTGGAATGAATCGAGGGGAATCTGAAGGACGAGTTGTAGGGAGCTCGGCTGTGAGCCGACGGGATCATTCTACGGGCCCAGGACCGTACGGTTATTCCCCAGGATGATCTCCACCTTGCCGGCAATCAGGAGGTCCGCTTGGGCCAGTTGTTTCTCGGTCTTCTCAAACGCGGCGCGATCTGTCGCGACCGCCAGTACCTTATCAAATCCCGACACCAGGTCCTGCTTGATATTCCTGACGACGTCGGATTTGCCGGTCTCGATCTCGATGGCGATGCTCCTGCCGTCCTTGACGGCCAGAACATCCACGCGGCCGGAAGTCCTGGGGGCTTCCAGGCGGACTCTGTACCCCTGTTCCTGAAAGCGCTGGGCATAGTACCTTTTCCAATACTCATGAATGAGCGCGGGACGCTCGGGGCCCGCGGCCTCCAATCCCAGGGCCTCCTTGCCCTGCGGTGTCAGTCGCAGCAGGAGTCTTCTCGTTCGGCCGAGCTCGACAACCTGGTCCTCCAGCCAGCCCTGGTCGAGCAGTTGTCGCTTGAGGCGGTTGCCCGTGCCAACGCTAAGACCCAACCGTCTGTATCGTATCCGGATGCCGTCATCCGGATATGTCAGGACATCTTCAAGAACGGTAAAAGCTGGTCCTGGGAGGGGCCTATCGAACAATGGAACCCGCCGAACGCGCCAGAATAGCGCCTGCCCAGAGGTCTTCCGGCCTGAACCCGTCGATTTGGCCCGATTCAGGGCGGAATACCTGGCCAGCAGATCATCGGAGACTCGCCCCTTCTGCACATCCACCAGCGGGAACTGCAGCAGTACCGGTCTTCTCCAGCGATCTTGCAGCTTGACCACGCCCTGGCCGACGGCCAGCATGCTGAAACCGTTTCGGTCGTCGTTGTCCACCAGGGACAGCGCCGCGGCCTTGTTGATGTCGCTGGGATTCTTCTGATTGAGGCAGATGCTGGTGTAGCAGTTTCCCAAGGCCACACTGGAGATCAGGGATGGTTGTTGATCGATGACGACCGTAGCGATCCCGATCTCCCTGGCCTGGCGGAGGAGGGTCTCGACACGGGACTATGCCGAGGCGCTCGATGATCTGTGTGATGGCTATGGGATCAAGAAGAGTTCCGTCCCCCGCCACTGGAAGGCCGCCAGCGCCGGTCAACTCCGTCAAATGCTGGAGCGGTCACTGGCGGATCAAGACTTCTGCGTGCTCTTCCTGGATGGCAAAGAATTCCATGATTTCACGCTGATCGTGGCTTTGGGCGTGGATTACCAGGGGCACAAGCACGTGTTGGGGCTGTGGCCCGGCGCCACAGAGAACGCCGAGGTCTGCGGGGCCTTACTGGACGATCTGATCGAACGCGCGTTGTCCCGGGACAAGCCGTATCTGTTCGTCCTCGATGGGGCCAAGGCCCTCAGGAAGGCGGTGGCCCAACGCTTCGGCGCCAAGGCATTGATCCAGCGCTGCCGCGTGCACAAGAAGCGGAACATCAATAAGTATCTGCCGAAAAAGTACCACGGGATGCTGTCAATGAAGCTGCGGGCGGCCTGGGAGATGACCGATTACGAGCAAGCCCGCCAGGAACTGCGGAAGGTCCAGGATTGGCTGGCCTCGATCAATCAGGCCGCGGCTCGCAGCCTGGAGGAAGGATTCGAGGAGACGTTGACCATCAATCGTCTGCAACTGCCGCCGAAGCTCCGTCGCCTCTTGGCCAGCACGAATATCATTGAGAGTTGCTTTTCCCTCACCGGCGACCTGTGCCGCAACGTCAAACGCTGGCGGGATGCGAACATGGCCTGGCGCTGGGCCGGCACGGTCTTGCTGGAGGCGGAGAAACGCTTTCATCGTGTCCAGGGCTATCGTGAGCTGCCCCTGCTGATCAATGCGTCAGGCAATGCCGTTGACAGCGAGGAGGCTGTCGCATAAGGTCGACTCGCTGGCACCCGGCCGCGGGTCGAATTCCCACGACAACCAGGACAACTTCGGTCACCCATTCGCCAATACCAACACCACCCTTGTAAGCCCCAGCAACCCCGTCGCTGCAAGCCCCCGCTCTACCTCTGCAAAAGCTCTCTTGTCAGTTGCGACGACCAGCACTTTATCATAGCCAGCTAACAGATCCTGCTTGACATTTCTGACAAAATCGGATTTCCCGGTTTCGATCTCAATGGCGATTTTCTCGGATTCATTCCTGGCAACAACATCGACGCGGCCTGATTTTCGAGGTACTTCGAATTCTACTTGGTAACCCTGCCCCCGGAATCGCTGGGCATAGAATCGCTTCCAGTACTCATGTACGAGTGAGCCGTACTGAGGCTCAGAACTGCCGAGATTAAGAGCTTCTCTGGCTCGTGGTGTCAGGCGGAGCAAAACCTTTCTAGTTCTCCCAATCTCAGCCACCTGGTCTTCCAGCCATCTCTGGTCTAATAACTGGTCCTTCAGTCTGTTGCCGGTGCCAGCGCTCAGGCCTAATCTTCTGTATCTCGTTTTCACGCCATCGTCGGAATGGCTCACAACATCTGCCAAGAACACGAAAGCTGGCTCTTCCAGGGGGATATCATACAATGGAATCCGTGGAACCTGCTGGAATTCAGGTAGCATGGAGGTCTTCCGGCCTGAACCCGTTCTTTTTGCCTGCTTTATTGCGGAATACCTTGCAAGGACATCGTCAGTCACCGACCCTTTCTTTACATTCATCAATGGAAACCTAACAAGAACAGGCCTTGTCCAGCGATCCTGGAGTTTGATGATTGCCTGGCCCACAGGGAGCATGCTGAAATAGTTCTTCTCATCAGTATCCAACAATGAAACAGCCGCGGCTTTGTTGATATCAGAGGGGTCCTTTTGATTCAAGCAGACCGTGGTATATACATTCCCAAGTGCAGCGGCTGAGAGTAAATGCGGATGCTGGTCGATTACGACAATGCCGATTCCCAGTTCCCGGCATTGACGGAACAGCATCTCAAGAGCAGTTTCGCTGGCTGTCTGAGCACGCTTATGCAGTACATGGTGGGCTTCCTCTATGAAGATGACCAGCCTTAGTTTTTCGCGGTCCGGTGATTTCAGTCTAACATAGTACAGCCAAAGACACAACAACGGAATAAGGAATTTCTTGCTCTCCTGGGCCAATGCATCGAGTTCAATAACCGTGTTATCATGTAAGAGTCTTGAGGCGAGTTGTTCTTGTGAGATTCTGTCCTTAGACGAAATATCGGAGAATTCCAGGCTCTCAAGCGCCCGCATGGCGGTGATCTTCCAGCCACGCATTCGGTCCTTTTCAGGCATCTTTTCTACTTCGGATATTATTTCATTGGCAGTGGGACAGAGATTCTCCTCCCGATAGAGTGTAGCAATCGCCTTTCGCAGGATACTTCGTGAACCTTCTCCCAGGTTGAACGCGTCTGACATGACATCGACCACCTGATTGACATGGACGTTGGACTCAACGCCGGGAGGGACAACGAAAGGATTGAACGGGAATCTCAATAAGGGTCTGCCTGGTGTGTAGATATTTAGCTTATCTTTGAAATTTGGGATCAGATGACGGACAGTACGTTTCCAGTCAAGGAAGACAAAGGGGATGTTTCTTTCGATGAGTTGAGCGAGAATGTGGAACGTGACATTTGTCTTGCCGGCACCGGAACGGCCAAGGACAGCCATGTTTTGCATGAGTTCATTGGTGGATATTCCGAAGGGGTGTTTTTCCTTGTCATAAAGAATTGTGCCGAGGTTGATTGCGCCTTTGGCTTTCTTCTCTGGCGGTAGTGAGAGTAGGATCTTATTGTGGAAATCGCCAAGGTAATTGTAAGCGGTAGAGATGATTTGCTTTTCGATTAAGGCCTTCAAATCTGGATCTGCCAATTCTCGTGTCTTCATCCAATGGGCGACTTGATTCGGCATGAGGGGCCTGAGCTTGTTGGCGATCTTTTCGATGTTCATATTCAATGTTGTCAGGCGTTCAAGCTAATAGATGATTGAACTGATGTGCTCGAATCGAGAGATCAGTTGATATCCAACTGCTCATGCCTATTAATCAACGTGAGCAACCGATCCTCCAATGAATGATTCTTCTCTTCCAGTCGAAGGGTAAGCTTTCGTCTTTCAGCTTCAATCTCAAACAGCCTTTTTCTCAGTTTGTCCTTCTCAGGAAAATGATGGGGCATATACCGTGGTATACGCTGCTCCAACTGCATCAACTCAGTATCGACATAACATTCAATCCTGAGCAGTCGATTCAGTTGCTCTTCGTGAAGTTCCTTCATCCGGTTAATCTGATCCACAGCTAGTGCTATCTCTCGCCGAGTCATTGATGGAATAGTGATGTCCCACTGCCTGTCATTCGAATCATCAATCAACTGACTCGCCTTCTTTTTTAGAGCTTTCGCAAATCTCACCATACTCAATACTATCAGGTATACCCCACTAATAATATCTTAAACTGTTTCGCTAGATACCACTCTCAGCTTGCATGAGGAGTTGGCGAAAGTGGTTCCCTGAATTGGTAAGCTCATATCTTGGGTGGGCCTTCTTTCTGACGAACACCTTTTGCACGAGCCCTTTTCCCAGCAACAGTTTTACAACGTCCCGAATGTTGTTCGCGCTGATTCTTATATTTGGTCTGCAGACTCGCAGAACTCTCTTCACCTCTGATGGCTGCATAGGCCCAGTCATGCTTCTGATAATTGCAGCTCTGTGACTATAGCACACCCAGCCGTAAAGGTCCCAGTTTGCACTAGGCTCTGTCTGAAAACTCACGAAATCACCTTTGGTCGGCCGATGG
>CAYNQP010000225.1:0-6556 GCA_964399325.1 uncultured Pirellulales bacterium | reverse complement strand
ATGAACGCGCCAGCATTGTAGCAGGGCATCAGGACGGTCACCAACGGATCGCTCATCTGTTTTCATGCCCCCGCCTAAGCGATCGCTTCAATCTTGCCGCCAGCTCCCGAAGCCTTCGCCATTTTCGCCGCCAACCCAGATAGTGGCGTGGATCGTAGGAGTCATCCAGCAAGTTATGGATTATCTCTTGGCGCCACCGCAATGAGTCATCCACATTCTTGAATTGACGCACCTGCAGGCCGGCGGTCACATTCGCATGCTTTCGCAGCCCCTCTTCGGTATTGATCTGACAGTAGCGACTTTTGAGATCGTCCATGTGTTCTTGACATACCAGTGGATAGTAGAAGCCGTTGATATACCCCGCGGCCGCCATTCTCAGCCAATATTGGGTCGTCATGCGTTCTTCAATCGGGCCCATTCTCTCGTATGTTTCCCGCTTGATCAACAGTCCGGTTCCACAAGTCCACGGATGGCGGAAGATCTGGTGACGGCCAAAGGTCTGTATCTTATGCTTGGCCCGCTCATACTCGAATTCCTCCAGTGGGAAATGCCAGCAAGCGACGGTTCCGAGCTTTGGAATGTCTTCATGCGCCTGCGCCAGGATACGGGTCCAGCCAGGCGTCATCAAACAGTCGTTGTCGAGCTTGCCGAGCAAGTCGGCCTTGGAGTTGCCCCAGATACTGTTGACTGCCGCCGTCTGGCCCACGTTCTCCTTCGAGAACACGATGTCACGGATGCGCGGATCAGTCACTTCGTTCTTCAGGTACTCGACCGTGCCATCGGTCGAGCCGTTGTCCCAGATCGTCAGCAGGAACTCTTCCGTCCGATCAGCCAAGATCGACGCAAGCGACAGCTTGGTGTAAGCCAGCCTATTATAGGTAATGAAAGCCAAGTCTATCATCAATTATCTCTCTGTAGTCCGCGAACTCTCGTGGTGCGTCACGAAACCCCCGTCAGGGACGCAGAATGAAGAACGAATGCCAGGGATGCCGGAACAGACGATATTGCTTTTCAATCACAAAGCCTGCCTGCTTGATTCTGCCGACCACATGCCGTCTCAGCGTCCCTCGGTAGCCGATCTCCCAGTAGTGTTCGCCCTCGAAGCGAAGCGTCTGTCTGGCTCGCCGCCATCTTGCAGGGCTCCACTCAGAATGGAACCACCCAATCCGAGGCAGACAGAACCCAAACCCAAGACGGCGCCTCACATCGGACAGAGACAATATCACCCGGTGGCGTGTGACCCGCCTTATCTCGTTCAAGGCGGGAAGAAACTCGGTGAATGGCAGGTGTTCCAGGACTTGCCCACACACCGTCAATTCAAACTGCTTGTCCTCGAACGGCATGTCCGTGACAGACCCCACGTAGTCGGGGTGCAAGTCCTCGGCGATGTCCACGGTCGTATGCGATATTTGGGGGAACAGTTTGAAGCAATGCCTCAGAAACCCTATGCCGACGCCTATCTCCAGAATGTTCGTGTAGCCGGAGTAGCAGATCTGGCGCAACTGCTCGGTAATGCTCTCGATACGCAAGGGGTGAAACGCGTGTTCTTCATAGCGATCCGCAGTGACCTGCGGCTTAGGCGGATGGTTCATCTCTCATGGCTCCTGCAACATGGATCGCAACCTCAGATCCATCCATATTTCATCATCATTACGAGCAAGACCGTAGAGTGCAACTCTCAAGACCTGTGTTCTCAGCAGATTCATGGGTCCCCCAACAGCGCTCAGCCGCCTTCCTCGAATAGCACGTCTTCAGTCCGCTCCGCATTCAGGCCCGCGTTCGTTATGCTCTGCGCTCTTCGGTAGGCTCGGACGGCCAGTCAGATTAGAATGTCAAAGATTCGACTGCGGCCCGGCGTTCTTCCAGCACACCCAACCATATTGCGAGTTGCAGCAGAGCAAATCCATACTCCCAGGGAATTTCCTTATCCGTCAACAAGGCTCTCCCTCTTTCCTTGAACAGCACACCGTCCAGCCGGTCAAGACTCGGCCCATATTCGTCCCTGAGCTCGTCCAACTTTTTGCTCTCGTGCCAGTATTTTTGGTAGTCGTGCCAGGAGTGCTCGACTTGTTGCTCCTTGCCAAGTCTCTCCAAGATGCGCATCACTCGCTCTCTCGATTTCCGCACTGCGCGTTGAGCCAAACGCCACAGATGCCCACTATTGGGTCGAACACCGTCATTGGCCGACGGTATGCGTAACCCGGGGCCAAAGATCTCCTGGCCGACGTTGAGGAACACTGCACCTCCCAGCTTGGCCTCCACCGGACAGGCAAATGCAAGATCCAGCAGTCTTCGGTCTGCACCAATCAACCTGATCGGAAACAGCCTTCTGTGCACAGCCCAAATCGCTACTTCGTCCCATTGCCTAAAAGGATATATTTTAAGCCACTCAGCTATGCTGCCACGCCCATGATCGGCATTTCTCAGATAGAATTCATCGAGCCGAGCACTCATGCCGCCCAGAACCTCTTTGACAAGACTCTCATTCAAGATGTCGCAGGGCAGATGGGAGTAGTCAAAAGGAATTTTCAAATACCTACGAGGCAAGAGTCCGCCCAATCGTTGGTGGGCGTCGTAGTCCTTTGCACAATACGCTCTGAGAAAAGTATCCAACAAATCTCCTGTAAGCAGAGTGTCTACCTTCTCATTGATTGCGTGGGCGAACCCTGATAGATGGGCGTGAAGGCAAGCGCACTCGCACCCAGCCAATCTAACCTGACCAACCATATTCTCTGCGAGGTAGTCCTCGTGCCGGAACAACGGAGACCAGGTACGATCATACGCTACAGCCACGCGCCGCGCGGTCCTGGCCTCGCGATTCAACTTGTCACATATCGTAAGCCCGATGCAGTGAACATCCTTGGGGATCGCGGCCATAACCAGCCGAGAGTCAAGGCCCCCGCTCAGCGCTACTCCAATTGTCCCCGGGCCACAGCGGTCTCGAACGGACGCGAGCAGCGCTTCGCGCAGGTCCCTCGCCAACTGGTCTTCGTCATACGTCTCGCGCACCTCGCGAGGCGGCGACCAATAGGACAGACATCTCAATCGAGGTCTTCCTTCTTTGGCCAACTCGACGAGATGGACGGATCCAGGTTGCATCTCCGTGACGCTCGCGTGCATGGTATGGGGGAAAGTACAGTGGGCTCTCTGCAAGAACTGCACTATCGAAACCAGATCCAGAGGTGTTGACGCATCACTGAGAAGCGCCACCAAGTCTGCGTGCGTGCCAAATGACGCCGCATTCCCTTCCCGACCCTTGCCAACAAACACCTGAGTGAAGCTCATCGGGTCCGTTACTATGCTCACCCCGGTCTGATCCGCCAGAACAATGGAGAAAGCACCGTTGAGCTGCTTGAGCAACCCGTCGTTCTCAAGTGAAGGCGTCGCTTCCCGGCGAGAATTCTTCAGACTCACGAGGCGTGTGAGGAGAGCACTCATAAATGCCTCGGACGTATCTCCAGCCAAGTCTCCTACCCATGCAAGAACCGTCCCCTGCGAGTTGACAATGTTCTTACCCTGTACCAAGTGCTCTTCCAGCACGGCCATATTGCCCCAGGGAAAGCTGAAAAACCTCCCATTCGGACTTCGCCTGCCATAGGGCACTTTCAGCAGGCCAAGCAAAGCCTCCCCCGTATGCGTCTTGCCAAGGCTAACTACGAAATCAGACATACAACCCCTTTTTTTTATGACTTCAAACCGCAGACATCACCGCGATGACTCACCCCTAACACGACCAAGATACCTTCCTATGAATCTGGTGATCAAGCGGAACTCTACCGTGTGCGGTTGGCGACACCTGCCTACGGTCGATGCAAAAATGGAAGGAACCGTATTCCCTTTCCGCACCCAGCGCACTTGCACCGCCTGAGACGTCGATCGGTGTTGATCCCAAGATCAATCGTCCGCCTGTGGTTTCTGAGCCAGAAACCATACGACGGAGCTAAGCAGCAATGCCGGTGCCGACCGGTGTTGGCGCCGAAAACCTCGTTTCTGCCGGTCGACCGCCGAGTCTATGCCGCCCACAACATCAAGCACACGAAACCCTGCCCGGCGCAAGCGGCGTCTCCACGCCGAAACGGATCTTCCGTCCAAGTGCAAATATGCGTCTTTCAAAAAGCCCTTCCAATCAGCCCCGCTGGACGAAGCACCCTGTACGCCTCCGCCAGAGCAAGTTCCGGATGAAGGTATCGCATCACCCACACGCCCGCAAATACGGCATCGAAAGTTGTATCAGGGAATTCTATCCTGTTGCCACTTCCAACGAAGACTTCGGTGAAACCACGGCGGCGGCATCGGCTCACGTTGAACTCAGAGATGTCGATCCCCACGAACCTTGCGTTCCGATGCCTTTCTCGCAATTTGGCCATCAGATGCCCTTCTCCACAGCCGATCTCCAAAAAAGACTCACCTTTCAGATGCCCCAGATAAAGGGCATCTGTAAACTCGCACATCCTCTGGGATTGCCACTGGGTGCAGTAGGCAGGATCGACGCGGCAATTCCAGCGGCGCGCCTGCTGTGTCTCCAACTCCAGAACTCTCTCCAGGTCTGGCTGTCGCGGTCCCTCTCTTGTCACGCTGCACTCCACAGACATGCACACTCGTGTTCTTTCGCTGCCTCCGTGGTTGTCGCTCCCGCGCGCTATACACACCATCATGCCAAAGTGCCGCATCCGGACCAAGACGTTTCGCCATCGATTCGGAGACAGCTCTTCGCGATCCGTGCCAGAGTCAACGACGAAGGCAAGCAAGAATGCGCTGTTCGCGACATCTACGCACGCACACCACGAAAGGAGTTCATCCCAGACCGGCCCATCTCCCATAATTCCAGGAACTTCGGCAATCGCAACAGCCAGGAGAGGCCTATATAGAGGATCAAGCCCGTGACGATCTGGATCAACAACAAAAGCCAGTTGCTCGACACCGGCACACGACCGATAAGATGCACTCCCATACCCATAAGGGCGGGGGCAATCGTGTAGGGCAACAAATCAATCAGTTGCCTCTTGATCGGGTAGCCTATCAGGACACCGTTATAACGGCTGTTGAGATAGTAGGAAAGGATCGACACCACAATCTGCCCGCAGAGCATCGCGCCGATCCCCCACCGCCAGGTAACAGTTATGCTGACTACGATCAGGATTTTCTTGACAACCTCCAATCGGAGGCATAGGTCCGACCGACCTACGGCATAGAGAACGTTCATGTTGAACCAGTTCATGGGAAAAAGAAGCCCCTCCAGACACAGCAGCCGAAGGTAAGGAATGGAGGGCGCCCATTTCTCCGTCAACAGTACAAGTACAAGAGGACGTGCTACAACCAATACCCCGATCATTACCGGAAAATGTAGAAAAGCGAGTGACGTCAGAACGCCTTTCAGTCCGCGCCTCAGCCGCGCGGGGTCGTCCTGGACGCTGGAGAATACGGGAAACGCAACCCGTCCCACCGTCCACGACAGGGTATGAGTGGGTAATTCCTGGAATCTCTGGGCCCGGCTGAAAAAGCCCAAGTCGGCGGCCGAGAACAGCTTGCCAATCGTCAGCAGGTAGATGTTGGCAAAAACGGTATTGAGCACCCCCGACGCCAACACCCGGGAGCCAAAGCCAAACATCTGTCGCAGGGACGCGGCACTGAAAACCGCTGCGGGCCGCCAGGCGTTGACAAACCACAGCGAGACCGTCCTGAGAAAGGCGTAAGATATTTGTTGGACGGCCAGACTCCCCACGCCGAAACCGCCCGCCGCCAGAGATATCCCAATGCCGCCGGACAACAGGCTGGCAAACAGGCTCGCCTTGGTCATCGCCTTGAAGTCCAACTCTCTCGTCAGAACAGTGTTCTGAATCAACCCAAGAGAGTTGATCACAACGATCAGCGACATTAGCCGCGCCAGCGGCGTGAGGATGGGTTGCTCGTAGAACAGGGCAATCCATGGAGCCGCCAGGCAGAGCATACCGGCCACGACGAACCCGACGACGATGTTGAAGTAGAAAATCGAGCATTTGTCAACCTGTGTGGCGTCGCGCTTCTGAATCAGCGCCGCACCGAAACCACTGTCCAGCAGCGACTGCGCCACGGCCACAAAAACAGCCAACATGGCAATCAGGCCGAACTCTGCGGGTAGCAGTAACCGCGCGAGGACGATCCCAACGATGAACTGCGAACCCCGCAGCCCGACGGCTTCAAGAAACGTCCATGAAACGGCGCGCAGGGCTTTCGATTTCAAATGGTCAGTCACGAACGCATGTTCCCACCGGAACGGTTCCCAGTAGCACGCAAGGGTCAGCAGAAAAACCAGAATGCAGGTTGTACACGTCACCTGCCTGGTCACGGGGGACTATCACACGATCTCGCCCTCTCCTGTCTCGCGCGGGCCCGACAAGCGATGCTCGGCGCCTGCCGGGACTACAACTGCGGGGCCCGGCCGACCTGGCGTCGACCCGATCAGCCGGGCGTACCGTATAGGCGTTCTTCTTCGCGAGTCGCATCTCCAGCGAAACGATGACGACTTATGGTTTTCCGTAGGTTCCTTGTCGGACCTTGTCGATCTCGGGGGCAGTCA
>CAYNQP010000224.1:1008-6563 GCA_964399325.1 uncultured Pirellulales bacterium | reverse complement strand
AGACGTCGCGACGGATCTAGACGCTCCCTGGCGCCTGGCATTCCTGGAGATCACTGCTGACATCAATCAAGATGGACGCGTGGACTTTGTCGACCTTGCCCACCTGGCCTTGTCGTGGCAAGACTCACCGTGCGACTGGGGCAACCTCTGGTGCCACCGCGCCGACCTCAATGGCGATGGCGTGGTTGACCTGAACGACCTGCTCCAATTCAGCGTGCTTTGGCTGGCCAACCAGAATTAGGGCACTGTCATGAGTGGGTGTGCGGATGTCACTACGGGCGCCGGCCGGTATGGGTCCCTAGAATCTGCACAGACACCGGGGCGGTGGACAAGGGGGTCTATTTCTTCACTGACAATCCTGATGTGTGTCTCGGCGGCAGGGGCGGACCGGGTGAACGCGGCGGTTCTAATGCCCCACCCGGCAACAGAGGGAACACTCCGTGACAGACTCCAACCGCAGGATGGAACTGCGATTCCGTACGCGGTCCCACTGGTCGGCGTAGGCGGGCCGCTGACCAGTGTCCGCGATGCGTCGGGCCTGGTTGAGGCCCTCAATGCGTCAACAGCAGACACTAATGATCGCCTCGTTGGCGAACCCCGCAACGACGAGGATCAGCCGTGAGAGGTACGCGGCCAGAGAAAAGCGCGCAAACAAACATCCCCAGACGGCCGGAGCCGCAGCAAGAAGACACGCCCGCATTTTCACTGCCGCAATGCGGGCCCGTGCAGATCATCTGAATCCTGGTGGATCAGACCATGTCTTTGAGACTCTTCAGCGGTCTAATCTTCACCACATTCCGCGCCAGCTTGGCCTTGAACATGGTTTCTTCGCCGGTGAAGGGATTGATGCCCTTGTGAGCCTTGGTGGCGGGCTTTCGCACCACGACCAGCTTCATCAGACCCGGGATCGTGTAGGCGCCGGGGCCGCGGCCGCTGAGGCTCTTTCGGATTTGGCCGGCCATCGTTTCAAACACTGAGGTCACCTGCTTCTTCGTCAGTCCCGTCGCGTCAGCAATTCCTGATACGATCTCGCTCTTGGTCATTGCCTTTGCAGGTGCCTTGCTTTCGTTCTTTTTTGCCATAACACATGATCTCCTTCTGCTGACCAGTCCGGAAATATCCGAGTACGTTACGGAACCCGCTGAGTCAACCCTGAAATTCTGGGCATGCATATGAACTTCCGTGGCATTTGTCAAGCGAAAACATACGGACTGTACTTATGACTTATGAAGGCGAGCAGTTCTTGCGTCAGGACAACGGACGGCCTCTTGATGCCTCGGCATGGTTTGCCCCAGGACTGCCGCATCCAACGAGTCAGGCCCCGAGAAAGTGAAGGGTGAAGCACCGCGGCGATTGTGGCCGATGCCAACCATCGCGTTGAAGCCTGAAAAGGCATCATGGCAGTTGACAAGCCCCCAACTTGGATACATTCTATGGGATGTGTCGGTATTCAAAGATGCACGGCATGGGGTTGGGCCGTGGTGCCGCCGGAATCTTTCGGCCGCATCAATTTGCAGCAGGGGTGTGGATGGGGATCTGGAATTGGCTCAGACTGGCGGCCAGGAGGCAGGGGGACAGTGCGCGAAATGTGCCCACGCCCACGTTCGAGCCGCTCGAGTCCAGGCTTCTGCTGAGCGGAGATTTCACGGGAATCGAGCCTGTGCTGCCTCCCGACCTGCCCTCTGCTGGACACGCGATAGTCGTGGATCTTGAAGATCGAGGTACGCGTGATGAGGCGGATTGTCCGGTACCCATTTTGCCTGATTTGGAATTGGCCGATCCGGACCCAAGCAATCTTCAGGGCCAAATCATCTATCTCGATTTCGACGGGGCACAGGGTGCGATCTACGACGGCCCGGTGAAGATCGAAGGGATTGATGTTCCTGGGTTTGAGGTTCCCGCGCGATTCCGCAGCCGGCAGGAGATCGTCCTGGCTGAGATCCTGAGGCATTTGGAGGAGATCTTCGCTGATTCTGGCATCAGTTTCACGGCGGAACAACCTACACAGGGCGCGGAGTATTCCACCATCTACGTCGGCGGCAGTGATTCGGCCTTCTCTCAATATGGCTCATTCCTTGGCCTGGCCGAGCAGGTCGATGTTTCGAATCGGGACTCGAGCGATGACGCCTTCGTCTTTTCCCAAGACATTGCGCTGCACACACCGGATGCGGCGTCTTTCGCATCGGAACTGGCCGGGGTGATCGCGCATGAAGTCGGACATTTGGTGGGGTTCGCGCATACTGAGCCAGTAGCCCATGATCCCTGTGCGCCCGCGAGCAGCGCAGACGTCGCCGGACCGCTTGGGCACGTAGCTCATTTTGCAGGGCCCGACGACGGCGAATCGGCCGAGGACAGCGGCCCGGTGCACCAATGGCTAACGTACAACGCCTACTTGTTCTATGATTCCCAGTTTGCCGATTCCGAGTTGGTGGATTTCATCGGTGATTGGCAGGATTATGGCAGCAAGCATCATAGGACCAACGGCGATGATAATGATGTCATAGAAGGGGCCTTTGACGAAGACGTGAGCAAACCTACCACGTACATTCTTGACAATGGCTTTCATTGGGATATTGTCCCTCAGAACCCTCTGGGGCAAGACATTCCGTACTACAGACATTTTGTGGCAGGCGGGGACGGCGATGAGCTATATACCGGTTGGGGCGGGTATGCGTCGGCAGTGACGCAGGCCGGTGACTACTGGCAAGACTATGTGCTTGACAATTACCTGACAGACGAAGCCCTGTCGTACTACTATCTTGGACACGTGGCCCATCTGCTCGAGGACATGACCGTCCCGGCCCACGTTCACAATGACGAGCATCCCATTAGAGACGCCTACGAATACACGATGGGTGAATACTCCAACTACCTCTTGTGGGGGTATGGCGATGGTCTGCGAGCCCAGCCGGTAGGCCTGATAGACATGCCCGCGGATTTGGTGTCCCTCTTCCAGGAGACGATCGATTACACCGAGGAGTACCCCAGCGACGATTGTGATGGCGACGATGAACCTGGAATTGCGAACACGGGGGAGCATCGCCCTGATCTTGTGTCCCGGTCCGGCGGTTTCACGGGGGACGGCGCGATTCTCGACGCATCCAGCTACAATGAAATGACCATCATTGCCGATGACCTGATGCCCTGGGCAATAGAGCAGGTGGCCGCGTTGTTTCGACTGTTCTACGGATACATAGATGACACGGCCCCGACCGTCAGTCTTCTGACATCCTTTGGCCCTACGGAGGAGACCGCGGTTCTTAAGCCCAGCCAGTTCCACATCGCCGCCTCGGCACAGGATGGCATCAGCGGTTACGACGCCGGTGGATTCAGGTTTACTATCGAAAGAAAGAACGGCAGTTCGTGGCAACCCGTGTCCATCGATCCTAACTGCGGCGCGTTCGAATTCAGCGCTGACGTCGATGGTTTTTACCGGGTCTGGGTCGAAGTGGAAGATGCCGCAGGCAACGTCGGTCGCAGCGGCACCGGATACTTCTACACGGACCAGGCACGGGCACTGGCGCCGGTGTACCGGTTCTGGTCGCCGGTCCACTCGCGACACTTCTACACTATCAGTGTGGCCGAGCGAGACCACGTCATCTCGACCTGGTCCGACGTCTGGACCTACGAGGGCATAGCCTACTATGCCTTTGCCGGCGACTCCGAGCCTGGCGTCACGCCCGTTTACCGATTCTGGTCCGGCACGCTCAACGCGCATTTCTACACGAGCAGTGAAGCCGAGAAGGCCAGCCTGATCGACGAATACTCGCATGTTTGGACCTTTGAAGGGGCGGCCTTCTACGCGTGCGCCGAGGGCCTTCAGCCTCCCGGCACCGGTGCGGTCCACCGCTTCTGGTCCCCCCGGCTGAGCTGTCACTTCTACACAATCAGCCAGGACGAGCGTGACATGGTTGTCGACCTCTACCCATCCATCTGGACCTACGAGCTGATCGCTTGGTACGCATACGCGCCGTAAAACTGTCGAGGCCGCAGACGCACCCAGGGTCTCGAACCGTCGTCAGAGAGGAGTTCTCAGAATCTACTTCTGCCTATGTACGCCATCTCCCCTATTTCAAAACCCGTAGTTTCCACGATTGATTTTGCTCACTCTTCAGCATAGAAGTGCTGATGTGATTTGGTGAGAGTGGGTGATTGTCGTGTAGCGTGGCCGCGTACGAAGAGAGTCGCTGGGCGAGTGACCGACTGTGCGCCGGCGAGGTTCCCAAGGAGGGGAACATGGCAGGAGAGAGACGCTGGAATCTGGCGGGTGATGCGAGGAGAGCCGACGGAGGTGACCTTCAAGACACGGTCTGCTCGCGGGGATCCCATGCGCGGCGGGCTTCGGTGGTGGCCGCTCCGGCTTTCGACAGATGCAATCTTGACGCGCGCTTCCTTGCTGCCAGAACTCTGGCTCCCCTGTGTATGACCGAGCCTCACGCGAGCGTTCGGTGCCGTTTGGGCAGCGGTCGCAGGATGCGATCGCAGACTGTTGTCATAAGGAGGATTGGAAATGAGACTTAGCGCTTTGCTCAAGAGCAGGAAGAAACAGGAGAAGCGGCCCGGATCCGGCAACATGCCCGTCATGATCGAATCCCTTGAGCAGAGACTGCTGCTCTCGGCCACATCTCCTCTGGCCGCACACTTCCCTGGTCTTGACGTCAGGACGCTTACGGCGCGCAGCCCGGAAGTGGTTCGCCAGCTCAAGAGCGCTCCGGACCAACGTCCGTCCACCGAACGCGCTTCCACGCTTCTGGAAAAACAAGATGATCCCACTGCCTCAGGCGAGATGGCACTGCTGGCCGAGCCTGGAGTGTCGCTGTTGAGCGATCCGCCCGAGATCGTCTACCAGGACGACTTCGAAGCCGGCTGGGGAGATTGGTTCGCCGACAACGGGGTCTGGCAGATCGGGGAGCCGACGAGCGGGCCGAGTGCGGCCCATGAAGGTACCTCGGTGGCGGGGACGAACTTGGCGGGCAATTATCCCTTCAACACGGACAGTCGCCTGATCAGCCCAAGGATCGTTTTGCCGGAGGTAGGTCCGGGGGAGGTGATCGAGCTACGGTTCTGGCAGTGGTTCTCGTATTCGAGTCAGTCTGCTGACGAGGGTCGGGTGGAGATTCAGACGCTTGGGCCGGACGGGTGGTCGGATTGGGAGAGTCTAGGTACGAGCGCTGATGAAGTCTCGGCGGGCTGGAGCCGGATAGCCAAGGATCTGACGGCCTACGCCGGGCAGACGGTGCGGATTGCGTTCAGTCATGACGACACGTACGAGGATCCGGATGGCTATGGGGGGACGCATCACTATGAGAACAGTGGCTGGTACATCGACGAGGTGGAGATATGGAAGGGCGTACCTGAGTTTACCAGTCCTGAGGGCTTTGAGTTGGGCTGGGGTGATTGGCATGCCGACAACGGGGTCTGGCAGATTGGGGAGCCGACGAGCGGGCCGAATGCAGCCCATGAAGGTACCTCGGTGGCGGGGACGAACTTGGCTGGCAACTATCCCTTCAACACGGACAGTCGCCTGATCAGCCCAAGGATCGTTTTGCCGGAGG
>CAYNQP010000224.1:0-908 GCA_964399325.1 uncultured Pirellulales bacterium | reverse complement strand
ATGGGGGGACGCATCACTATGAGAACAGTGGCTGGTACATCGACGAGGTGGAGATCACCGGCATTGAAACAGAAGGTCCTGTGTTGAAGGGCTGGTCGCTTTCGGAAGACACGGGGTCGAGTGCCAATGACGAACTGACCAGCGATACGACGCCGGAGTTGACGTTCACTTTCTCCCGGGCCGTCCTCGGCGATGACAGTGATATTCAAATCACCGATCCTGATGGTGATCCGGTCGTGCCGGACTCTATCTCCGGGTGGGGCACGGATACCATAGTGGCGAGCTTCACCACGGCATTGACCAAAGACGGTCCCTATGCCATCACTCTCAAGGGTACGATCACCGACACGCAGGGCAAAGCCCTCAATGACGGTGAAGATCGGGTTGTATACTTCACGTTGGATACAACGGCGCCGGTGGTCACTGTCGATCCGCGGCTCACGAACGATTCAACACCGGAGTTGACGGGCCTGGTCAATGAGCCTGTTTCTTCCGTCGAGGTAACGGTGGCGGGCAGGACCTACGCTGCCGCAGTCGTTGGCGGGGCCTGGACCCTTGCCGACAATGCCATCGACCCGGCACTGACGGACGGCATCCACGATGTTGCCGTCACAGCCACCGATCAAGCAGGCAATGTGGGATCAGATGAGACGGCGGACGAGCTGGAAGTTGACACGGCCGCGCCCGTTGTGACCGTGAATCCGCTGACGACCGCCGATCCGACACCGGCGTTCACGGGCATGGTGGATGACCCAGATGTGGAGGTCGAGGTGATCGTCGCGGGCCAGACCTACGCGGCGGTGAATAACGGTGACGGCACCTGGACGCTGCCGGACGGCACGATTGCTCCTCCTCTGGCGGATGGCGTCTATGACGTGCAGGCTGCCGCGATGGACGAGGCGGGTAAC
>CAYNQP010000223.1:0-6566 GCA_964399325.1 uncultured Pirellulales bacterium | reverse complement strand
TCACAAGTAGACAACCCTCTACGAACGGCTGGCACATAATTCGGGGGCAGGTCAATTTTCTTCGTGCGTTTAGGTATCATGATACCTCTTGGGTTCTTGATGTATTTCACGGCAGGTCAGGAGCGACAGGCAGAGGAAGAGTATGCATTCAAGTCTTCAATCAGCTTCAGCCTAGAGCCATACCGAGGTCTACTTGGCAAGATGCGAGAACAAGGGGATGTGGAGGCAGAATTTGTCAGAAAGCTGATGGTCGACATATTCGATAATCCGGTGAAGAGATTATACAAGCAGAAGGACGATGATGCAGAGACCGAGTCACTGGTTGGTATTCTGACATCTATTTGTGGAAAGATGTCCCCCGCGAAGATGAAGGTGATCACGGACGCACTCCAGAGACTATCTAGCTGATGAGGTTGCTTAGTGACGTATTGCATGCCCCGCACACCGCTTCTATTGTCTTACGGGGTAGAACATCGACAATTCAAGACGGCGATGCGAAGCAGCCATAATGCGTGGATGTGGCACCCTCGCCCTCGGGGGTGAGTGATTTGCCGCCTCAGCCGAGGCTGAGGCCTCCTTCTCATCCCCAGCCGAGGGCGGCTGGGTTACATGACTAACCATCCCCAGCCGGGGGCGGCTGGGCTACATGGTCACAGCCGGCCGTTCGAGCACGAAGAGACAACGGCTATTCCGGCGCGCACCCGACTCCCGAGAGCCCCCTGTCGGTTGAGATCCGGCTCCACGAGGGTCCAATCGTACGAGAGATCTATCGTACGATAAAAGCTGTAATGGCTTGCCGACGTCGGGGGTGGGTGATTTGCCGCCTCAGCCAAGGCTGAGGCCTCCTTCTCATTCCCAGCATGATGTGGCACCCTCGCCCTCGGGGGTGATTGATTGGCCGCCTCAGCCGAGGCTGAGGTCTCCTTCTCATTCCCAGCCGGGGGCGGCTGGGCTACATGGTGCCTTCAATCCAGTCACGCCAGAGCCATGGATAATCGTCTTCGCTGCGGCACAGGTGTTTTCGGATCGGGTTTTCACAGATGTATTCGACCTTGGCGGCGATGGCCTCGTCGCAGCGGAGCACGTGATCGAATGATTCGTCCTGCCAGAGAGGGCCGCTGCGGCCGAGGGTGCGGTTGATGGCGTGCGATGAGGCACCCTTGATCCCATTGGTGATCTCAGCCAACGTGTACGCGCAACCCGCCGCATCCGACAAGGGTGTGAACACCATGTGCACGTGGTCGGGCATGACGACAACGCCGTGCATGTGCATCTTGGTCCCGTGGTCGTGAAGGCAGTGGTACAGGATTTGCGTACGGATGGGTTCGGGCAGTACCCAACGATCCTGAGTGAAGAAGGTCAGGAAGATCGTCTTGTCCTCGGCCTGCAGATGAGGAAGGTTACGCCGATACCTGGCCGCACCCGGCTTGGCCTGCGGCACATCTGGTCTATGTGGCTCATGTGGCACCCCCGCCCCCGGGGGTGAGTGATTTGCCGCCTCAGCCAAAGCTGAGGCCTCCTCTTCATCCCCAGCCGGGGGCGGCTGGGCTACATGGTCAGCATTGGCAGGTGTGTCGCCCATTTCCAGGGTCTCCTCTTAGCCTCGACAGTATTGTAGGCGCGACACGAGGCGAATCAAGGGAAGAATGCGGGCGCAACGTCGATGGAGAGTGAATGTGGCACCCTCGCCCTCGGGGGTGGGTGATTTGCCGCCTCAGCCGAGGCTGAGGCCTCCTCTTCATTCCCAGCCGAGGGCGGCTGGGCTACATGCTATTTTTTCTTGCCGAAGAGGCTCTTCTTGGGTTTGGCTGCCTTGGCGGGCTTTTCAGCCTTGGGGGCCTTTTCTTTGTTGGCCTTCTTCTCCTTCTTGGCCTTGGGCGCTCGCGGTGCCTTTTCACCACCGACGATGAAGGAGGCCCCGACGACGATGGCTGTCACGACGGCGGCGCCGCCGATGATGTACCAGATGAGACCCTGGATCGATTGCAGAATCGAAGGCATGATATGCTTCTGACCAGACCAGGCGACTACCGCAGTATAGAGCAGGACCAGCAGCGGCAGGAACAGCAGCAGGCCCAAGATGTTGCTCTGGGTGTCCGCCGGGACCTCGGCGTAGGTGTGCCCCATCGCGGCGACACCGGCCATCACCGGCTCCGGAACGGTCAGCTCATCGTCCGGCCCAACATGCTCGACCTCGGCCGTCAGGTCGTCGACGGAGCCCCCACTACCGGTCGGCGACTCTTCTTCGCCGCCATCGGCGGTGTAGATCTCATCGAGAATGCCGCCCAGCGAGGTGTCGTCCGCCTGTAGGGACAGATCGAGCAGGCCTGAACCGCTGCCGAAGCTGTCGAGGTTGACGTCGTCTTCGATCTCTTCGAGTGAGGCTTCGGTGCTCGTGCCGGTCGGACCGACCGTCTCGGCCAGTGAATCGTCGGTGACACCGTAGTCTTCCGCGTCTGTTTCGCCCAGGATGTCGATCCCCTCTCCGGTCAGGGCGGTGTCCATATCGGTGATATCGCTGCCGGCGGCCAGGATGCCGGTCTCCGGGGCAAGCGAGATGTCTTCGTCGTCGCCCAACTGGGCCATGGGCTCTTCCTGCGGCTCCTCCGCTCCGGCCAGGAGATCCTCTGTCGCAAATTCGGCCGTCCCTTCCTCCGTGACTCCCGGGGCCAAGTCCAGAGCAGCGGTGGCCTCGGCCGCGGCCGGCATCTCCAGGTCCGGCGATTCCGCCTCCTCCAACTCGAACGGCAG
The DNA here is from genome assembly GCA_964399325.1 of uncultured Pirellulales bacterium. Taxonomy (GTDB): domain Bacteria; phylum Planctomycetota; class Phycisphaerae; order Sedimentisphaerales; family Anaerobacaceae; genus JAFGLV01. The sequence goes on along the minus strand of CAYNQP010000223.1, from coordinate 3,815 downwards.
GTCTTCCTCGACCGGCTCGGCTAACTCGGACTCGGGTGCGGGTTCGACCGGCTCGAACTCAGGCTCGGCCGACATGTCGGCAGCCGCACCGGCCTCCTCGGGCTCCAGATCCAAATCCATCCCCCCGCCGGCTTCCGCATTCATGTCCACCCCCTCTGTCAGAAGGGCGTTAACCTCGTCGATCTTGAACAGGAGGCTGGACCCATCCCGAAACTCTCGGAGCTTGCCGTCCGCGGCGAGTTGCTTGACTTGGTCTTCCGCTATCCCGAGCTTTTCGGCCGTTTCCTTCAGTGAGTAGAACATGCCAGCCATAATCACCGTCTCCATCTACAAGAACGCAAGCTGTGGCGTACCTGGAATCCCCAAGAACAAACTTTCCTAGGTTCCTTATTTTACCTCAAGACAAGGAATTATGCAACTCCTTTTTTGGTGCCGCCTGCTCTCCCCTGCGTCCTATAATAACAATTCGCCCGGGATTGCCACCACTGGCTTGCGTCCCGCGTGCCCATTCCTATATAATGCGGGGTGCCGCGCAAGCGGTTCTGACGGGGTGTAGCTCAGTTTGGCTAGAGCGCTGCGTTTGGGACGCAGAGGCCGTAGGTTCGAATCCTATCACCCCGATTCGGGAGGATGGTTGCCGTTCTCGGCGAGGATTGCGAACGGCAACCTATAGTCTCCACCTAGACTTACGCCATCGAGACGCAAGTTCAAAAACACCGAATCGACCACTCGGCGTTTTTGATCGGCTGCTAAGGTAACATATTTACTGGAAAGGCTTTGCGTCAGTTCTAAAATTCTCGCGGCATCATCGCCCTTGGCCTGTTCTCCCGTTTTGACTTCGTCTATCCTGTGCCGAACCATGGCCAGCTCCTGCTGTCTCTGCCGAGCCAGGCGCAGGAACTCATCCGCGAGGGCCTCATCGGTTTGGGCGGCTTTGACAAGGAGCGCGTCCAAACCGGCCTGCATATCGGTTGCCTTCTTGGTGAGTCTCCGCAATTCTGTTACGGTGTCCGTGACATCTTTCGCCAATGTGTGCCGCAGGTATGCGACGGCCCAATCATAGACCTCGTTGGGAAACGCCAGCTTTGCCAACATGGCGACGATCTGGTCTTCGACGACCGGTTCGGGAACCCACTCGGGTTTGGTGGCATGCTGGCGGTAGCTGACCTGGGCGCAGCGGTAGTAGATGTACTGCCGCTTGTGCAACTCGGCGGTGATGCTGTATCCACACTCGGCGCACTTGAGAAGTCCGTGTCCATACGCGAATCGACGTTTGGCGTGCTGCTTTGACCGGCTGCGCCGGTCCAGCACGTCCTGGACCTGTGCCCAGATTTGCTGATCGACAAGTGGCGTGTGCTTGCCTTCGTAGATCTGTCCCCGCCAGAGGATCTTGCCGATATAGAACCGATGACGCAGCAGCGTGGCCAGATGTGAGCGTGTCCAACGCTGTGTGCTTGACGAGAAGTGCAAGCCACGCTGGAATAGCTCCTCTCGGAGCGTATCGAGCGTATAGTCGCCGGAGGCCATCAACTCGAAGATCGTACGGACCACTTTGGCCTTCTTGGGGTCCGGCACCGGCAGCTTGGAGCCCTTGGAGTTTTGGCCGATCCGATAGCCATACGGCGGCTTGTGCGGGTATTCTCCGGCTTCGACCTTACTGCGAAAGCCTTTGTTGATTTCTTCCTTAAGGTTGTCAGTGTACCATCTTGATACGACGCCCATCACTCCGATACCGAGTCGGCCGGCGGCGTTCTGGGGGAACTCCTGGCTCGAGAAAAAGACCTTCTTGTCGACTTCGGTCTCTACTTTCTCGAGAACGGCCAGATCGGTGAGGTTTCGCGAGGCGCGGTCCACCTTGTGGAACACCACCCCGTCCAGTTGGGTGTCAGTGCAAATACGATTGATGATCTCGCGGAAACGATGCCGTTCCTTCTGCTTGGAGGCAGTCTCGACGTATCGCGTGCTGTCGACGATTGTATGGCCTTTGCGCTGGGCCCACTCGCGATTGACCTGGTCCTGGGCATCCAGGCTGTAGCCCTCGCTTTGCTCGCGTGAGGAGACCCTGCACACGCTCAAGAGCCTCAACGCACGACCGTCCCGATTCATAGCTTCGCTCCATTACTCTTTGTTAAGGCATCAAGGAATCGCCCAAAGTCTGCGAGGATCTGATCGGCTTCGTCATCGCTTATCGGCCGACCGGCGATTTGGGACCAGACCTGCTTTGTATACCGCCTGAATGCTACCACATCCGATGGATCGGGCGCAAGGGTGTTTTTCTCCCTTTCGCATAAATCTGACGACGATGTGGCGGACTTTCGGATCATAGGATTTGGCCGGAGCGGAGGTCGTGTGAACGGCTGCTGCAAGCAGCCTTCTCGGCACGCAAGCGTGCGTTGCCGGTGGCGTTTTCGGCCTGGAATTGGCCTGTTATTTGTCGGTTTCCAGACATATTTCACACACGAATCAGACACGTTTGAGACAGAGGCTCTGGAGATAACGCAGTACGTTGTCAATCACATCGCCCTGCAAAGGGCCCTTGGGCAATCCCTTGGGATACAGAGCCCTGATAGCACTAGCGAGATCGCCCGCGGCCACTCGCATTCCCAGAGCTTCCAGGACCCCCGCGAGGTCTCCATGGCCGGTGATGCGCCGACGGTATGAACCGGCCTGCTGACTCTTACGGGGAGTGTTGAACAGGATGGGTTGCCGATCGAAACCGACGCCCGTACCGCGGATTCGCAGACATGCCTGCTGCAAATGTGATGGGTACATCGGCTTCTTCGTTCGGATGCAGTAGACCGGCGGTGGAAATACGCCGATCCTGATCAACTGGTGGAATCGAGCTCTGGACAAGCCTACGGCTCGGGCCATTTCCGTGACGGAGCAGATGGATTCAAAACCGTGTTTCGCGGACATCTTTGCCACTGGCCTCCAGTAGGAAGGTTACGGTGAATTGTTCTCGATGTGACGTCTGCCTTGCCCAGTAATGGCTCTGCGGGAGGATCTATCCTTGGTGATGAGCTCGGTTCTCAGGAGGTACGGCTCGACTACCCTCTGCAGAGTCAAGGTCGGCAGCAGCAATCGCGAGGCCAGTACGCCCGCCGCAGTGGGGCCATGTTCGAGCAGTACCTTGAGATACGACCGATCGAGCTGGTCCAGTCCCAGGGCATCGATCTGCAGACAGCAAAAGGCGGCCTTGGTATCTTCGAGGGTGATCGTCGTAGAGCCCCGGCTGATGGCTGCATACCAGCACGTACATAAATTCCGGTGCAGCGCCAGTCGTGGCGTACCTTTGGCCCGCTGGGCGATGGCCTCCAAGACGGCATCGCACTGATACCCCCATTTCAGGGTCTCGGCGTATTGACGCACGATCTCGACGAGGTCGGCCACGCGGTAGTAGTCAAACCGACAGTAGACCCGCATCCTGTTACGCAGGGCATCCTGAAGCAAGTACTCATGGGTCGTCGCCAGGATCATCGTGAAAGGGGCGAGTTGCACGGTATGGGAGTAGGTCGAACAGAAGCGCGCCGGCACACGCAGGATGCTCTCGGACAGGGCCGTCAGCAGGATGTGCTGGGCCTGCGGACCCATGGCCTGTGCCTCATCGATGAAGATCGTTGAGTTGGCATCGGCGCGAATCAGCGTCAGGAACAACTCCTGCTTGCTGTTCAGCGTCTGGCCGTTGGTCTCGATGAGCGTGAGGTTGCCCGATTCCGCGTGAATGACTTTGGCGACCAGGGTTTTTCCTAAGCCGCTGGGGCCGGCCAGAAGGAACGGCCCGGCAGCGGTCGAGGATGTCCCGCAGATCGATTGCA
>CAYNQP010000222.1:6333-6571 GCA_964399325.1 uncultured Pirellulales bacterium | reverse complement strand
CCGCGCCAACTACGGCAAGAAGCTCAGGCAGTACGTCGGCAGGAATTGCTGTGTACACTCCATTACGGACTTCAAAGACTCTCCGATCTTTGAAGCGGCTACAGCCTACCCGATGATCTTCGTCGCCCAGCGCACCAAGAAGTGCGCCAAGACCGTCTACACGGAGGCACATGTTCCAAGTGGAGAGGGTCTGGACGTTGCTGCCGTTATCAAATCTGCAGGCAGACCTCTAGCTGAC
>CAYNQP010000222.1:0-6323 GCA_964399325.1 uncultured Pirellulales bacterium | reverse complement strand
GACTAATGGGCAGGAGTGGTCCTTCGCCGATCAAGCGGCGTTGGAGCAGATCAACAGAATGCGGCAGGTCAGTGTCCCTCTTGAAGAGTATGTTGGTCAGCAGATATACCGAGGAATTCTGACAGGCCTTAACAAAGCTTTTGTCATAGACACCGAGACGCGAGAGGGACTAATCAAGGAAGACCCCTCAACCGAGGAACTCCTGAAGCCGTTGCTTGAAGGGAGAGACATTAAGCGCTGGTGCATTTCGAGTAGGCGGCGCTGGATGATTGTCACACAAATCGGAGTTGAGATTGAGAAGTATCCTGCGATCTTTAAGCACCTGAAGCAATGGGAGCCACAACTGAAAGTCAGGCAAGACCAAGGTGACCACTGGTGGGAGTTACGCACGTGTGGCTACTACTCCGAATTTGAGAGGCCCAAGATTGTGTTCCCCGATATCGCCCCTAGCGCACGATTCGCCCTTGACCGTGGCAGTTATTATCTCGGGACAACAGGGTTCATCATACCCGTAGAAGATCTGTACCTGCTGGGCGTGTTGAACTCGGAAGCCGTTAACGAGTTCTATATCGAGGTGAGTTCACAGGTTCGCGGAGGCTACCTTCGATTCAAGTACCAGTATGTTGCCCAAATCCCGATCCCGTACGCACCCAAAGCCGAGAGGAAAGCTATCGAGAAGCTTGTACAGAAATGCTTGGACGCCAAAGGCGAGAACTGCGAGCAATGGGAGCGCGAAATCGACGAACGAGTAGCCGCGCTATATGGGCTGTGAGCCGGGAAGAAGAAGGACATCCGCCAGACGTGCAGGGGAGTAGAGAACAGGATTTGAGGCTTTGAGAGGGAGCACGCGTCATGTTTGATCCGCAGACAGAATACGATGTGAGTTTCGAGAGCATTCCCATTCGCGATTTCCACGAGTTCAAGGAGGAATTTGTGGTGCGTCCGCCGTACCAGCGTAAGAGCGTCTGGGGCAAGAAGAAGCAGCAGGCGTTGCTCGACAGCCTGTTCAGACGATACTACGTGCCGAGAATCGTGATTCGGCTGGTCCGCCTGAGTTCCGATAAAACCATCAAGGAAGTGATCGATGGCCAGCAGCGGATTCACACGGCGCAACTGTTTCTCAACGGACAACTCAAGCTTCCGGATAGTCTTGGCGACTTGCATGGTGACTTGCCTGGGAAAGCGTTCACGGAACTGCCAACGGAGTTGAGGAGGTTCGTGGATCGCAATCTGAAATACGATGCTGATATCGTCAAGGGCATAGACAATCCAAAAGACCCGGAGCATCAACGGGTCGCGTCGGAAATCTTCTGGCGGCTCCAACAGGGCGAGTCCCTGAACTACATGGAGATCGCCCATGCGCGGCTTTCAAGCCTCAGCAGGAACTTCGCTGTCAAGTATGCCGACGACATTACGTTTGACTACGAGTCCTATCAACCCATCGACGAGAACCCACACAAGCACAAATTCTTCAATGTCATTGATCGCAAGAACGATCGCATGCAGCATCTCGCTCTGATGATCCGCCTGCTGATCCTGGAAGAGAATGACGGGCCGGCGGACATCAAAGACTCGGATTTGATGGCTTATGTCGAGAAGTACCAGAGAAATGACGGGATCGGCAATCTTTCGTTCGAGAACCTGCCCCATGCGAAAGCGGTCCTGAGCATACTGACGCAGTTTGCCGACGTCTTTGAGGGTGATCCGATGTTTGACGAGGATGGCAATGGAAGCGTCAGGGAGTTGCGCATCGAGTACTTCATCATCTCCGCTTTCCTGCTGTTGCGGCACTTGCGAAAGCACTATGTGTTCGCCGAGCGAGAGCAGAACCTGTTTCGGGAGTTCCTGATCGATTTCCACCAGCGATGGAAAGAGAAGAAGGAGGATGATCGTGACATCGTGCTCTTTTCAGACAGTCGGCAGCAATCGGCCGCCGAGATTGAGAACCGACACCGCATCCTTCGCCAGGTGTTCTTCGACTATGCCAAAGAGCATGACGTTGCCATTCTGACCAAAGATGGCCGTCGTGCATTCAGTGAAGCGGAGAGAATCGCGGTCTACCGACGCGATAGCGGGCTGTGCCAGATGTGCCTGGGAGAAGAGAAGCCAAATAAGGAATGCCGCGTTCCGTGGAGTCAGTACGATGCCGACCACGTCGTGCCGCACTCCAAAGGCGGTTCGACCACCTTTGAGAACGCCCAGGTTCTCTGCGCATACCACAATCGAACTAAGAGCAACAAGTGAGATGCGATGCTGATTGGACGGCAAGCAGGATGTTGAGAATTGACCGGAACGATAAAAAGCTCATCAAATTGGAAGGACGCAGCCTGCCGGAGCAGGGGCTCATGGAGGCCTATGACTTGCAGAAGATGATCCGGAATAGCCCGGACGCCTTCTTCAAGGAAATGGGAGAGAAGTTGCTGCTCACGGCCGAATGGCTGACCGAGATGTATGGGGTGGACGTGCGGTGCCATCGGCTCGCCTTGTCGGTGCAAGCGGATATGGAGTTCCTGAGCTGCACGTGCATCTATCCTCCCCCTGAGATCAGCGAGCACGCCAGGAAACGAGGTCGCAGAGATAGTGACAAAGAGGCGAAGTGGTCGGATTGGGACGAGGCCTTGGTCAAGATCAGCAATGAGGCGGTGGTCGAGTTCTTCCGCCGCGAGTTGGCGGCTGGGCGCGAGAATCATCTTGCCAAGCGTATTCTGCACTTCAGGCTCGATGGACGCCGCAGGTTTTTCGTCTGTGCTCGCAGGAATAGCGCGTACGTCTGGCAGTACCGCCGCTTCCCTGGTGACGAGAAGTTCTGGGCAGAGAAGATCGGCCCACACCTCGATGCTGAACCCGTAAAGGACGGCAGGGCCCTGCGATTTCACCTTTCCACCGCGAAGGACTTCGCAGAATTTCTCGACGCTGTAAACGGCCATCTGCAAACCGTCAAGTTCTCCGAAGAAGAAACTGGCGATGAAACCGAGAACGAGGCATGACATGCTTGGCAGCCGGCCAATCGGGGAGTTGGAAGGGGGAAAGTCATGACGGCACGTTCGGCCCAGATGCTTCACCACTGACAGAGGATGTGAGGGGCCTATGGGACACCGACTTGTTGGCGAACTGCCGCGAACGAAGAACTGGCTGAAGGTCATTGAGTTGTTGAAGCTCACGGGCGATCCAGCGAAGATTGCCAGCCGGACGAGCCAGGCGGCGAAGCGAGGTCTCGACCTGGCCAAGCAGGACGAGGGGGTGGCGGACGTAACCTACATGCTGATGAAACTGGTATGGTCGGCACGCGGCGACGATTTCCGGCAGCAAGTCAAGAACCTTGGTATGTCACTACCACAGGAAGCATCGTTGCTGGATGTGGTTGGTGCTTTCGACGAGACGGTTGACGCGCGGTTGAGACGGGCCGGGCACCGTAGCGACCTTGCGGAAATTGCCCGTTTTGCGGCCGTGGACACACTTACGAGTCTCTGCCACCAGGAGACAGGCAGCCTCTTCGGCGTTAGTACGGAACAAACCCAGCAGACGCTCAAGGGCTATGCCACGGCAGGCAGATTCGACGTAGTGGGCAAAGATTTCTTCGGACGATTTCTCTATCGATTTCTGGATTACCACCTGAGTCGAGAGCTTCCCAATCACGTCGGCCCCGGCAAGCAGTTCAAGGATTTGAGCCGATACACGCAGTTCAAGGAGGCGCTCGACCGACACTGCCGCGAGACGGTTGTCATTGCGAAGGACTTCTCGGGTTGCTGGCCTTCGGCTACGGAATTCCGCGAGGGGATCAGCACTGAGAACGTACGCACCAAATTCCTCCCTGTGGCCCTGAAGAAAATACAGAGCGAGTTGAAGCGGAGGGAGCGTGGCAATGCCTGAGAACGAACATCTCATCCTTTGTGGTGGCGTCGATACCGGGAAGAAGAGAGTAACACCGGAGCCGCTCAGGCTGAGGCTCGGCAAGGAGAAGGGCAAGGGCCAAATCCACCTCGATGTTGACGCGATTACCAAGAAGATGGTCGCAAACTTGCCGCATGTGTTGCACGATCTGCTTGAGGTGGCGACCTATGTGTACGTAGCGGATCAGGCAACCGCGCGGGGAGGAACGAGAAGCTTTGACTATGGCTATAAGTGGCACCGGCGCTTCGCCTTCAAAATACCGGTGCGCCAACATGAGGTTTGGACTGATCCAGCGGTGCGAGGCCTCTTGGAGGAGACCCTGTCGGTTGCATCGGGAGACACCTATTCATTTGAATTCGTAGCGCAAGAGCCGGAAAGATTCCCGGAGTTCCTCAACTTTGGAACGCAAACAGAACCTACCGAGCACAAGCACGATGAGGTTGTGCTTTTTTCCGGAGGAATCGATTCAGTCACAGGGGCAATAGATGAGTTTGTGGCACAAGGGCATTTGCCTGTACTTGTCAGCCACCAGTCGAATACCAAGCACGTCAGTCTTCAGCGAGCGCTTCACGATTACATACGTGCCGTATCTCCAAATAGACCGGAACCGCTTCACATCCCTGTGAAGATTAACAAGAACAAGCGACTCACGAGGGACACATCTCAACGGTCACGGTCATTTCTATACGCATCACTGGGGGTTATTGTTGCCCACATGTTCTGCTTGAAGCGAGCCAAGTTTTATGAGAACGGCATCGTCAGCTGTAATCTGATGTGGGACAATCAAACCCTACAAGCCAGAGCTACCCGCTCAACGCACTCGCACGTGCTGCACCTGCTATCTGAGCTTGTCTCATCTCTTCTTGAGGTTGATTTTGTCTTCGAGAATCCGTATTTCGCGAAGACGAAAACAGGGGTGTGTCTGCGCCTGAAAGAGCTTCACCACGACGCCTGCATCAAATCGACGCGGAGCTGCGCGGACTCGACTTACCAGAATCCGCACACGCACTGCGGAACATGTTCGCAATGCATAGACCGACGCTTCGCGACCTTAGCCAGCGAATGCGAAAAGTGCGATCCAGACAGGTTGTACAAGCTGAACATCTTCACCGATCCTCTCCTTACCACACATGACCGAACGATGGCTCTTGGGTTCGTGGGATTTGCACAGAAGTGCAATGGTCTGGAGCGAGATGGATTTGTCCAGGCATGCTCTTCCGAGGTGCACCAGATTGCCAGATACCTGGGTGCCGAGAACGCGGAAGTGGCGCTCAACAGTCTGTTCCTTCTTCATCGGCGGCATTCGGAGAGCGTTATGCAGGTCATGGCCCGCCAAATAGCCGACCATTCTCTACCCCTGGTCAAAGCAACCCTCCCCGAGACATGCCTGATACGGATGGTTGGTGCTGGCTTGCACCTTGCTGATGGCAAGAAGACCAAGCAGCCGGAAGGAGCCAAGAGGCATGGCAAGGGGGAACTGAACGAAGAAGTGAAACGCCTGCTGGAACTGCACCCGGACTGGAATGCAGTGAGGATCGCGAAAAGGATTGGGAACACGACTCCGTACGCTGTACGGAAGACGGAAGAGTGGGAGCGGCGGCCGAAAGAATAGCCCACTTTCTTCAGGTTTCTCAACTCCAGCCTCAACTCTCACCAAACGCCCCAAACCTGACGACTCCAACGGGTTGCCAGAATGCTCTGCGCTGGCCCTGCGGACAAAGGTCCGTGCGTAGACCCGTTCTGTAATCACAATTCCTCAACTCCAATCTCAACTCTCACTGAATCGACTGTAAGTCATGTGCTGGCAGTAGCTTGCGTTTGCGTGGCGTTATTTTCCTCGTATAACTCAGGTGTGGTTGTGATTTGCATGGTTCTTCACGGAAAGGACAGAAGATATGAAAACAGCGATGGATCAACGACCAAGAATGCCTTCGCAGCAGGTGTTAGCCATCTCCGCCCGCGAACTGGCCGAAATGCTCGGCATTTCCCTACGACAGGCATGGCGGCTCAACGCCGCCGGCAAGCTGCCGATGCCGATTCGGCTGGGCGGCAGCGTGAGGTGGAACCGGCAAGAAATCATGGATTGGTTCCGGGCCGGTTGCCCCGGCCGTAAGGTCTGGGAAACGACGAGGGAGGCAGGCAAATGAGACGAGAAATGACACAGGCCGCCACCGGAGCGACGGCCCGAGTTGTATCGCCAATACGACTCTACCGCGCCCGCCAAGAGAAGTCAACAGCCCTCAATGAAATCCTCGCCCGGCTGCTATTTGCGCTGGAGAGCCCACGCTTGAGTCCCGTCGAGCAGATGGGGGTTCTGTGCGTGGTCGATCAACTCGTGCGCCTGAAAGTCGATCTGGGCCTCATCAGAGGGCGCAGCCGATGACGCCCGTTGAATTGGTCCTGTCAACACTGCCGAACGCCAGACGCAATGG
>CAYNQP010000221.1:0-6591 GCA_964399325.1 uncultured Pirellulales bacterium | reverse complement strand
GAGCCGGGCATGCGGCTGACGCCTACGCGGAAGCGCGCGCAGCCGGGGTGAGCCCCGGCGGCGCCTTTATCTTGAGCACTGCCAAGTCCTTGTCGGCTTCGATGCCGACAAGTTCCGCAGGCCACATCGAATGATCGGCCAGAGTCACATCAGCGGCCTCGGCGCCTTGGATCACATGATAATTAGTCACGACGTATCCGCCGTCGTCCCAGATGAACCCTGAGCCCGCCCCTTGCGGGATCTTCATCACGTTGAAGCTGAAATCCCTTCGCACCCTCAGGCTGGTGATATACACCACAGAGGGAGAAACACGCCTGAACAGTTCGATCGTGCTCTGCTCGTCCTGTGCCAGGTCTCCCCGAGCCGTGACGGCGCGAGGCTCAGCACCTCTATCGTGGAGCCCAAAGAGCCAGGGCTTGATCTGAGAGAAAAGAAACACGATGATCACCGCCAACAGGAGCATGATTACCCCGCGGCTGCAATCCGACCTTCTGATAGGGGCGCGATTCGTGTTGTGTTCCATCAGAATTCTCCCGTTTCCAGTTTCACATCTGATGTAGCGGTGACCATACTCCGGCGGCTTTTTTGCCGGGTGGGGACAATCATAGGGTCGGCGCGGCTTGTTGTCAAAACCGTATCAGCCGACCTTGCGGAACAAAGGACTTCTCGCAGGCTGGAAGGACGATGTGACTCACGGCGAAGGGACTGTGCGGCGTTGGCGAGAAGGCCTGAAACAGAAAAAGGGCACTGCTCAGGGAAATACCCCCTGTTACCCCGTGGGGTAGAAAACCCGAGCAGTACCCCGTCGTCCATCCATGGACCTGCGAAACAGCGACCCATCCTTGGCCTATTGCATGCAATTGAACTGCCACCCCGGCGAAGGGTATCGCCGAAGCAGCGAAGCATCTCCCCCCGCTAAACAGAGCCTACCGAGGTCTCGGTACGACCCTGCATGCTGAACACACCCATGCGTTTCGAGAAGCATCCGCCAGTTACCAGGACTATGCGGCGCAAGCCAAATGAAGTCTGCTTAAATGAAAAAGCTCGGCATCTATCACAGTGTCATACTGGAGAATCCCGTTGCCATGAAACGGCCTGTGGCAATCCCCCTGAGAGTCCAAGCCCCGGCCGGGCCGGCAACCACACCTTCCCTACCTGCGGGCCAACGTGGCTGGATTCGCCAAACCACTCGCAACTCCGCCGCTCGCCAGGCTTTGCGGCTGGAGGAACTTGGTGTCGAAGTGCACCACGATATCACGGCAGGCTTCACCCAACTTGTCGGCGGCAACCACGGACATCCTGTGTTGAGACAAGACCGTAAGGTCAGACGCCTTGGGCAGTAAATCGACCCGGCTAACCAACTGTCTCATCCCCTGCTCGATGAACTTATCCTGGAGGAATCCAGCAGCCATCACGTAGCGCCATGCCTGAGCCAGGGTCACCAGCATCTGCATCTGAGGACCATGTTCCAGCACCACGAACGACATCCCAACGCCCTGAATGTGTCCCTCGCCATCCTGAAGGGTCGCTGTGACGATCTCGATCGTCCAGCGTGGGCTGTCCTCGACCAACTGCACGCTGCCCAGAGATCGCAGCCCTTCGGCCATGTAGTGCTCTATCTGGCTCTTGACCTGGTCCTGGGCGCTGATGTTGACCTTGACCCTAACCGCCGATCCCGGCTGGAGCGCCGCAACTGGAGTACTCGGGGCGTTTGCCATCGGCACAGCCAATGCCACGGCCCACAGAAGTGTGACTATCGCGGGGTTCATCCTTTGCCTCCTCCTTATGCAAATATACTGATGAACACGAACAGAACCCGCAAGGTGCACGCGGCACACTTGCCTCCTTGGTTCTTGCTTTGAAGATCCTATACCATGGGACAGCCAAAAGTCAAGGACTTTCCGTCCGTTTCGTCAGAATTAGGTACATGACGCTGGTCTTCGCGGGCTAATCGCTGGTATCCAGGATGCTCATGAACGCCTTCTGGGGGATCTGCACCGACCCAATGCTTTTCATCCGTCTCTTGCCTTCCTTCTGTCTCTTCAGGACCTTCATCTTGCGCGTGACATCTCCGCCATACAGCTTGGCCGTCACGTCCTTGCGGAAGGCCTTGACGGTTTCTCTGGCGATGATCTTGCCGCCGATGGCGATTTGGAGGGGGACTTCGAACTGGTGCCGGGGAATAGCCTTCTTGAGTTTCATGATCAGCTTGCGACCGCGTCGCTCGGCGTGGTCGCGGTGTACGATGATTGACAGAGCATCCACCGGCTGTCCATTGACGAGGATGTCGATCTTGACCAAGTTGGTGACTTCGAAGCCGGTAAGCTCGTAGTCCATCGTCGCATAGCCCCGGCTGATCCCCTTGATCTGGTCGTAGAAGTCGTAGACAATCTCCGCCAACGGTGCTTTGTACTCCATGATGACCCGGGTCGGATTCAAATAGTCGGTCTTAAGGAGTTTGCACCGGCGCGCTTCGGCCAGCTTCATGATGCCGCCGATGGATTCGGTGCTGGTGATGATCTCCAGCCGCACGAACGGCTCGCGTAGTTCCGCGATCAACGTTCTGTCGGGCAACTCGCTGGGCGAACCGATGCGCTTGATCCGACCGTCGCTCATGACAACCTCGTAACTAACGGTTGGGGCGGTCTGGACGATGCCCACGTCGTTCTCACGCTCCAAACGCTCCTGGATGATCTCCATGTGCAGGAGACCCAAGAAACCGCAGCGAAACCCGAAGCCCAGGGCCGGCGAGTTTTGAGGACTGAACGAGAAGCTGGCGTCGTTGAGAGCAAGCTTTTCGAAAGCGGCTCGGAGTTTCGAATACTCGGTGTTGTCGCCCGGGTAGAAATCGGAGAAGACCATCTGCATCGGCGGTTGATAGCTCTTCAGAGGCGCCTCGGCCGGCTTGGCCTCATCGGTGACAGTATCTCCGATGGTGACATCCGCGAGGTTGCGGATGTTGGCCACGATGTAGCCCACTTCCCCGGTCCCAAGCTCATCCACGGGCATCATTGCCGGGCGGAATTTTCCCAATTCCGTGATGAGGTAGCTGCGCCCGGCGTGCATCAGCTTGATCTTCTGCTTGACCTTCAACCTGCCGGAGAAAACGCGGACGTAGCAGATGACCCCGCGATACTGATCGCAATGGCTGTCGAAGACAAGGGCCCGAGTCGCTTCGGCACTGCGGTCCTCCGGGGCCGGCAGCAGCTCGCATATGGCGTCAAGCAGATCCTTGACCCCCAAGCCCGTCTTGGCGCTAATTGGGAAGCACTCTTTTGCACGGATACCCAATACGTGCTCCATCTCCTCAGCCACGACCTCGGGCTGGGCCGCCGGCAGATCGACCTTGTTGATGACACCCATGATCTCTACGCCCGTCTCTACCGCCAGATAGGCATTCGCCACGGTCTGGGCCTCCACCCCCTGGCTGGCGTCCACGACCAACAAAGCTCCTTCGCAGGCCGCCAGGGCCCTGGAGACCTCGTAGTGAAAATCCACGTGCCCGGGCGTGTCGATCAGATTGCGCATGTAGGTCCGGCCGTTGTACTCATAGTGCATGGTAACGGCCGAGGCCTTGATGGTGATGCCGCGCTCCCGCTCAATGTCCATGTCATCGAGCAACTGCTCCTTGGCGTCGCGCGCCGTAACCGTCCCCGTCAACTCCAGCATCCGGTCGGCCAGTGTGCTCTTGCCATGATCGATGTGGGCGACAATAGAGAAGTTTCGTATATACGTTGTATCCAAGCGATCTCCCTCAGAAACTGGAAAAGTCACACAATACCGAATCCGCAATCGCCAGGGCCTCTCTGGCCAAGCGGACCTTTGCACCATCAACTTCAATCAGTCCTTCACGTCGGTGTCGTTCCAAAGGCGACTTGAACACCTCCGTGAAGTCCGCCCCCGTCGCGGCCCGAAACGCGGCCAGATCAACTCCCTTTCGGGTGCGCAGGTTCAGAACCGCCGTCTCGCAAATGCGTCCGTCACGGTCAAGAGACTCGGACTGCTCGGACACGGATTGCCCGGCTTCGATCCTGCACACATAGTCGCGGATATCCGCCACGCTCACGGTCCGCCTGCCTTGCCAGTAAGAGCCCGCTGACGGGCCGATACCGATGTACGGGCGATTCTCCCAGTATCCCTGATTGTGCCGGCAGGCGAAACCGTCTCGGGCGAAGTTCGAGATTTCATACTGAGCGAATCCGGCCGATGCCAGATAATCGATGGCCAGATCGTACATGGCTCGGTCCAAGTCCTCATCGATGCATTCCAACTCGCCCGCCAGCATGGCCGTGTGCAAAGCAGTCCCATGTTCGATGCTCAGGCTGTAGGCCGATAGGTGCTGCACATCGAGCGCTACCGCCAATTGCAGGCTCCGCTGCCAGGATGCCAGGGTGGAGCCTGGTATCGCGAAGATAAGATCGAGCCCAATGTTGTCGAATCCGAGATCGCGGGCCTGTCGAATTGACGCGACGGCATCATCGACGCCATGACGACGCCCCAGGAACGACAGCTCCAGCGGGTCAAACGACTGGACGCCAAAAGACAGCCGGTTCACCCCACACCGGCGTAGAATCGACAGGGTGTTCGCATCGGTTTGCCCTGGGTTGCACTCGACCGTGAACTCCCGGGCCTCGGGCCATCTCGATGCGACCGCATCCACAAGCTTGGCCAGCAGCCCCACAGGCAAGCTCGTGGGGCTTCCACCCCCTATGTAGAGCGTATGTACCGGCGTAATGCTTCTGTAGCGGTCGAGTTCCAGGATAAGGGCGGAAACCAGACGATCCGGATCATGGTTAGCCGCCGGTTCTGAGTAGAATCCGCAATATCGGCACTTGCCATCGCACAAGGGTACATGGATGTACAGGCCGAGACTGTCGTTACGGAGTGGTTCTGAATGTGTGCTCACAGGTCGTCAACTCTGAGAACTCATGCTTTCCAGGAACTCCGCATTGGTCGGGTATTGCTTGAGCAGCTTGAACAACGCCCCCACGGCATCGCGCGGCCCATAGCTGGACAACACACGACGCAGAGTCGTCAGCCCCTTGCTCTCGTCAGGGTTGTATAGCTTTGCCTCTTTTCGCGTGCCACTGGCGGGGATGTCGATCGCGGGGAATATGCGGGCCTCGGCCAGTAACCGGTCGAGAACCACTTCACTGTTGCCTGTACCCTTGAACTCCTCGAAAATCAACTGGTCCATGCGCGAGCCGGTGTCGATCAGGCACGTGGCAACAATAGTGACCGAGCCGCCGTCTTCGATCCGGCGCGCCAGTCCGAACAAGCGACGGGGCACTTCCATCACGCCGGCCTCAAGCCCCCCGCTCATGGTGTGGCCGCGCGGCGCTCCGCGGCGGCGCGTCCGGTTGTTGAACGCCCGGCCCACACGCGTGAGACTGTCGATCAACAGGACCACCTCGTGCCCGCATTCGAGCTCCGTCTGAACGTGAGCAAGTACGAACTCCGCCAATTCGCAGTGCTCGTCGGCCGTGTGATCGCTTGTGCTGGCCACCACCTCGGCGCCTTCGACAGCTCTGCGAAAATGGGTAACCTCCTCGGGCCGTTCGTCTAGCAGCAACACAATGACGCGGGTTTCCGGCGAACAATAGTGCACCGCCTGAACGATCTGCTCCAGGAGGATCGTCTTGCCCGCCTTGGGCGGCGAAACGATCAATTGCCGCGTACCCTTGCCTATCGGTGCGATCAGGTCCACGATACGCATGCTTTCCTGCCCGCAGGCGCCCACGTCGAAGCGTTCATACGGATCGAGCGCCACCAGATCGGCGAAATGGGGGCGATTGCGGAAGTCCTCCGGCGGCCCCCCGCCGAGAGACTCAATGGACACCAGCTTCGCCTTTCCCTTCGTCCGGTCTACCAGAGCGGACACGGCGGCCCCTTCCGTGAGCCCGAGCCGGCGATTCAGAGCTTGGGGAACCATGACCTCACTCGGTCCCCGCCGATAGAAGCGCTCGGCGGTTCGGATTGCGAATTGATCCTTGTTAACACGTTTCAATATACCAATCGTTGTGTCAGCCATCGAAATCTTTCATAGGAGTGGCAAAACGGAAACCAACTAGGGATAGAAGCACCCCCCGGTATCATAGCATACTGCCGCCGCATGGCAACCCTTACTCTACACTTAAACCAGGCACAACGACGGTTTTTCGCCGCAGAGGCATAATCGGCGATTCGCGATGCGACCGATGGTTTCAGGGCTAGATTGGACCAATCCGCATAAATACTTGCTTTTGAAGAACAACTGCGGTAGTCTTTCAGTACAGTAAAGATGTGTTTTTTGTACGCTCGCGGGAGAGAATCTTCGGTAGGGATCACGCCGCACGAATCCGGATGCATCCTCGAAAGTCCTTCTTGGCACATCCTCCGAGCACGCTTTTCGTCTGAGTCAGCCTCAATTATGTGTTTGTAAGGACTATGGAATGCCATTTACGACAACCGGCCTGTCCGATCCATTGGTGCAGGGTATTCTCGCGACCGGCTTCACCGCACCCACCGAAATCCAGTCACAGGTGATTCCGACCGCCCTCAGTGGCCGGGACATCATCGGCTGCGCCCAGACGGGCACAGGCAAGACAGCCG
>CAYNQP010000220.1:6225-6603 GCA_964399325.1 uncultured Pirellulales bacterium | reverse complement strand
GGCGCCAGCGCGGGATCGTTCACATCGGGAACGGGACCCAGCGCGCCGAGTGCGGTCCACTGGCTTGCCGCCAGCCGGGAAGCGTCAATTTTGGCTCTGAGGTAGCCATAGGTGACAACAGCTCCCGCGATGGGCCTGCCGGTGACGCCGTTGACCACAAGGCCTTGGTAGACCATCTCCGTTCGGCGGATTTCGCTCGGCCGGAAAACCACCGTTTCGGGTTGCGCCGTTGTCAGGTCCACCGGCTCAAAGATGTAACGTTTATGGTCCCACACCACACGGGCTTGATATACACCGGGCGCGAGGTGTCGCTTCCTGAGAAAATAGCCAAGGGGTTTGCTGGACACGGCGCGGGCGCGTCTGACCGTGAGCAAGATA
>CAYNQP010000220.1:0-6215 GCA_964399325.1 uncultured Pirellulales bacterium | reverse complement strand
TACGGCTAAGCTTGTTCGGATCGGTGACCGGACCGCTTTCATCGTAGAAGACGAGCTTGGGGAAATAACTGGGTACCTGCGGCGATAACGTGACCGTCCTAACGTCCACGATCCCGGCAGGGCTGCGTGTCAAGATGGTGGGTGCGTTGCCGCGCTGATAGCCCGGCGCCAAGACATCGAAGCCCGCTACTTGTGGGGCGAGACCGGGCAGGAAAGTGACCTCGTAGAAACCATCGGCGTCGGTCACGGCCACGCGGTTGCGTAGCTCATAAAGCGCCTGCTGCGGCGCGATACCACTGGCGTACGTGGCTGCCTGGGTCGCCAGAATCTGCCACTGCTCGGGCGTCAGCGAACAGGGATCGATGCGGCGGTACTCATGCCCAGTCACCACATACGCGCCAGGCAGGGGCTGGTCGGTCTCGGCACTTACCACCCGACCCAGATAGATGATTGGCGCGCCCGCCGAGACCACAATGTGCTCTGAGCTGTCAGCAGTCAACTGGACCTCTGCAAAGCTGAACGGTCGGCCCCAACGCATCGTCCTGGCGCGCAGTGTCCCGGGCGGCAGCGTGTAGCCATCTTTGAATTGATCGTAGGTGAGTGTGATCCAGCCTCTCCCGTCGCGCGCGAGGGTGAGGCTGATCTTCTCGAGTTCCTCACGGTTGCTGATCGGACCTTCAAAATGCTCGAAGGAGAACGTGTGGAAGGTCTTCTCGGCCTCCATCGGTGTCAGAGTGAAGTTGCGGTGTTCGCCTACGGAGACGCTCAGCAGTTCCGGCTGGCCGAGGCGACGGAGGTTAAGCGCCATGGGAGGCTCGAGTTCCAGCCTGTACCGCGTACCCGGGGAAGGCAGCCCCGTTAGCACGAAATCCCTGGTCACAAGGGGCAGACACAGGGCAAAGCGTCCTTCCCTATTCGTGATAGCCCGGCCGTCGAACAAGCTCCGATAGCAGTCGCTGTCGTTGGCGGGACCCACCATTGCGGGAACGACAGACACACCCGGCACAGGATGGTCCTCATTATCGATGACGGTTCCCTGGATCGACGACGACATGGCCTGCGAATCAATGGGAACCATGGGAACGACGTAGATGCCCAATAGGTTCTCTGAGCTGCGCATCGCTCGTATGGTAGCAACGCCGTAATCGGGATGCTCCACCCTCATCGTCAGCGCGCCGGCGCCCTCCAGGAGTCGCGTAAGTCGGCCTTCTTCGTCCAGCGTGGCGGTGCCCAAGCGGATCGGAGCCGCGTCGAGATCCCCAGAGGGTCGTAGCTCTATCGCGACCGAGGCCCCGGCCATCGGGTTGCCCAAAGCATCGAAGAACGTCCACGATGAGTTGTACGGCGCGCGATTGGCCAGGAACCAGATCGTCTGCGAGTACTTCTCCGCATAAGATCGCAGACAAACGTATTGATCGAGGATCGTGGCGACGCCTTTGTCGGTCTGGTCCTCGGCCCGGATGAGAATGTATGCCGACTCGGAGATGGAGGGGAAGGCCTCCTTGATGGCGCTGAACTCAATCGCAAGGTTGCTGATCGGGACCGTGACAAGGGCGGACCGCTCCGAATCGTTCTCCGGGTCGGGGTAGATGCGGACCGCCAAACCCCGGCCTTCCAGCATTTTGGCGGCCGCTGGCCGCGCCTCCCGTGCGAGATCACGTGGGTCTTTCGTTTCTTGCTGAGTGGCCTGCGCACAAACAACGCCTGCCAATGCCAGAATAACGCCCGATGAGAACCAAAGTTTCCGCCGCATTATTGCCCCTCTCTAAAAGCCAAGCTACCAGAATTATAGCAGCAAATGAGCGGCTGCGGCAAGCATTTTCTCAGGCAGGCGACATCGTTGTCCTCGGCGTTACGTGGCTGCAGTCGGCCGGACAATTGAGATCAGGCGTCGTCCTTGCTCTTGCCGTCGAGTTCCGCCCCCGCGATGATGACGACGTATTCGCCTTTGGGCTTTTCTTCCAGGTCGTCGAGCAGTTGGGACAGGCGGCCGCGACGGACCCGTTCGTACATCTTGGTCAGCTCCTTGCAAACGGCGGCGTGGCGGTTGCCAAAGACCTCCAGGGCCTCTTGCAGGAGCTTGCGCAGACGGTAGGGGCTTTCGTAGTAGATCAGCGTGTGGGGCGAGTCCTTGTCCAGCTCCAGGAAGCGGCGACGCTTGCCCGGCTTGTGCGGCGGGAAGCCGCGAAACGTGAAGCTGTACACCGGCATCCCCGAGAGCACCAGCGCCGTGACGAAGGCGGTCGGGCCGGGAATGGCAGTCACTTCCAGACCCGCCTGGACGGCCTCCCAGAGCGCGACGAATCCCGGGTCGGAAATGCTGGGCGTGCCCGCACTGGTGACCACGGCGACCGACTTGCCCTCTTCGAGCAGGCGGATGATCCTGCCGATGACGCGCCGCTCGTTATGTTCGTGGAATGAGATCTGGGGTTTTTTGATCTCGAAGTGCTTGAGCAACCGCCCGGTGTGGCGGGTGTCCTCGCTGGCGACGTAGTCCACGGTGCGCAGCGTCTCCAATGCCCGCAGCGTGATGTCACCCAGGTTGCCTATCGGCGTCGAGACAAGATATAACATGCCCGTTGCGTCCATGTCTTGTCCAGTTCACATATGCACACAGTCGGCGAATCGAGGCTCTATTGACTACCCCTGTGTGAGCCTATTAGGAGGAGTCATACACGGTATCGCAGAGACTCGAGAACTCCGAAATTGGCCTCTATATGACTCCTGTTGTCCTCTTTCGATATAGTCACCAGTCCCAGTTGATTCATCTTCTTGAAGTCCCGAGATCGCGTAGCTGCCGAGCTGTTGCTGTAAAGCGCTGCGATCGGAGCCGATGTCATGAACCCTTCAAGAGGAACTCGACCGGCTGTCACTAAGAGTTGAAGGAAATCCACTACTCTTTGGCTAATTTTGATGTTCTTGTCTCTCTTGCTCGCCAGAAGGTATTTCACGTAATCCATGAACATCAACTGCTTAAGCTTCCTTAGGATTAGACTCTTGATTCTCTTGATTTCACCCAAGTAGCCTTTGATCCCCCATATTAGAAAGTCCCAGGGATTGCAGGTCCGACGGATATTGCCCAACTGGAGAATGTACTGATCTCTATGGGTACTCCAGAAATTTGCCAGAGACCAGAAACAATAGTCGTTCATTCCGTTCACGTATAGGAGCAACGCCTCGAGAGCTCTTGCAGTCCTTCCATTTCCGTCTGCGAATGGGTGGATCTCTGCCAAGTAGTAATGGGCCATGATTGCCTTGGCTACCGTGAGACTACTCAGCAGGCCCTTGCCCGGCGTGTTCAGCCATTCGATGAACTTCGACATCGCTGTTTCCACCTCGGCGTTTGTCCTGCAAAGGCTCTTGCGTCGGGGGTGGCCGAACGTTGGTATGAAGTTGCCCCTATACTGTCCTGGAGTATTCGATAAGTAATTCAGATTTTCCGTGAAGTACTTGTGAATCTGCTTGACCATCGCCTCGGTACATCGAAACTCATTTTTGTTGTTCCTCACCAAATCGATGATGAATTCATAGACGTTCTTCGAGTTCTCCGCCTCCTGTGCCCTTCTGGTGAGTTGTTCGTTGAGGGTTGCCTTCTCCAGGGATTCCTCGATCTCATCATGGTCTAGGATTGTCCCCTCGATGGCCAGCGTGGCTCCAATTGCAGCGACCATTTCTCCTCTGATGATCTTATCCGTTGATCCGGGATAAGACGGAGAATCCGTGATGAATTGGTCTACGCTCTGGATTTCTTGGGTAGCTTGCATGAGGTCCACGAGATAGGCCCTCGAATCATCTTGGAACAGCGACACCTCCCGTTCCTCGACGAGATCAAATTTGATGAGTCTATCGTAAGTGAGTTCCATGCAGGATCTCCCTGAATTCTAAGCCGTTCCATCTTCAATCATCGGCCAATTGTTGAGGACTATCCATGAAATGTCAACCGAAATGACGCTATTTATGCAAAGAGTCATTGATCCTTAAGGCCTTATTGTGCAATTAGTTACACAACACGCAGTGCATGTGTGAGTGGATTTATGCAACGGAGTATGAAATGATCTGTGATTTCTGTTATGAAACGAATCAGGTGGGTTATGGGGCCGAAAAACGGCTTCTTGATTCCATTTCGCCCAATTCGTAGAGGACCACTGCCGGGGCGACGACTGCGGCGGTCTCGGTGCGGAGGATGCGGGGGCCCAGACTGATGGCGACCGCTCCCTTTTCGCCGGCCAGGGCTACCTCCTGTTCGGTGAAGCCGCCCTCGGGGCCGATCAGGATGGCCACGGACGCCGGAGCCCTGCCGTCCTGCACGAGCGCCTGTCGCAGCGTCGGTGACTCGTCGGAAGGCGCCGCGATTAGCACTCGATCGAACTGGCCGAACTGCGCCAAGGCCTCGGCGAATCCGACGGGCTGCTCGATTTCGGGGATCCGGCCTCGATGCGACTGCTCAGCCGCCTCGGTTAGGATGCGCTGCCAGCGTGTGATCTTCTTGGCGTCGATCTGTTTGGCGCGGAGCAGACTGCGATCCGTCTGGATCGGGACAAACCGTGACACGCCCACCTCGGTACCCTTCTGGAGCACCATCTCGAACTTGTCTCGCGCCAGCAGGCTCTGGAAAAGCGTGATCCGTCTCCTCGGCTCGCCGGAGGCAGGCCGCTTGCCTGTGATTCGGCCGGCGGCCTCACGTTTCGTGACCTCTGTCAGCGTGACGTCGTACGCGAAGCCGCCGTTGTCCAGCACCACGATGGAATCTTCCGGCTTGAGCCTGAGCACATGGCAGACCTGATGCGCCTGCTCGGCGCTGAGCCGAACGAGATCGCCCTCAAAACCCGATTCTGCGACGAAAAAGCGGTTACTGCTCATGCGGAGGGATATCTTATTA
This sequence comes from uncultured Pirellulales bacterium, assembly GCA_964399325.1. Classification (GTDB taxonomy): domain Bacteria; phylum Planctomycetota; class Phycisphaerae; order Sedimentisphaerales; family Anaerobacaceae; genus JAFGLV01. Next base: position 1,336 of record CAYNQP010000220.1, on the reverse strand, counting down.
TACTTTCGTATAACTTGCCGGAGGCTTATTATAGTTTTCGGCCAAAAAGTATAATAAGGCAGTGATCGGTCCTCACCTGTCGCCCACGGAGCAGCCTAAGACAGTGATTCCTATCCTTTTTGAAGATGACGATATTGTCGCCGTAGACAAGCCCGAAGGGCTGGCGGCGATTCCCGAACGCCGCGCGAAGGGCGACTCGCTGCTGGAGGTTCTCTCTGGCGAGAGGAATGAGAAGCTCTACGTTGTTCACCGGATCGACAAGGAAACCAGCGGAGTACTTGTCTTCGCCAAGAACGCCGTCGTCCACCGCTGGCTGTGCCGGCAGTTCGAGGGTCGCACCGTCGCCAAGACGTACCTGGCCCTTTGCCATGGGACCATCGCGGATGACCGGGGCACGATTGACAGCCCCCTGCGGCAGTTCGGCTCGGGCCGCATCGCCGTCGATGCCGAACGGGGCAAGCCCAGCGCAACCGAGTTCGAGGTCTGCCGGCGCTTCGGGGCCTTCACGTTGGTCGCTGCTCATCCCCGCACGGGCCGGCGCCATCAGATCCGCGTACACCTTTATCACCTCGGCCACCCCATCGTCGGCGATCCCCTCTACGGCGACAAAGCGATCCAGCAAGACTTCGGCCGCCTAATGCTGCACGCCTGGCGCCTGAGCGTACCCCTGCCTTCCGGCCGAACCCTCACCCTGGAAGCGCCTGTGCCCGAATCCTTCACGCGCGTCCTGGAGGCTGTCGACACGACCAGCCAGCCCGACGAACCACGCGATGCGGGAAGCGGAAATCCCGCTTGACGAAGGCTGCGACGGTGGGTATGAAAGAGGCCTTCAAGTTGGAGGTGGGAAGTCGGAGGACTTCGGCAGGGAGCATCGAACTTGAGACGTGGAACCTGGAAATGAAATCGCGGTCTTTCTGAGGATGTTGCTGTGAAAGCAAGTGATATGCGGCCGGGCATGGCCTGTATGATGGACAACCAGTTGTGCGTTTGCGTGCAAGCGACCCATGTGACGCCTGGCAACCTGCGGGCTTTCGTCCAGGCCAAGCTGCGCCGGCTCTCCGACGGCACGATGCTGGAGAATCGCTTCCGCGCGACCGAGGACGTGGACCAGGCTCTTCTCGACCACCGCAATATGGAATACCTCTACTCCGACGGCACCGGCCACATCCTCATGGACACCAAGACCTACGACCAAGTGACGGTCACCGACGAGCTCGTCGGCGACGCCATCAAGTTCTGCAAGCCCAACACGGTCGTGATGACCCTCGCCCACGACGGCAACATCGTCAGTCTCGAACTGCCCAACACCGTGGAGTTGGAGGTCACCGAGTGCGAC
>CAYNQP010000219.1:0-6604 GCA_964399325.1 uncultured Pirellulales bacterium | reverse complement strand
CGCGCGATCTGGAGGCGCCTGGCCGGGAGAAGGAAAACATCCTCTATGCCATGGACTTCCTGACGCTCCAGAACAAGATGCTCGCCGGCGAGCCACTCGAAGGGGCCAGGCTGGTCTCGGCCCGGGACAAGGTCGTGGCCGTGATCGGCGGGGGCGATACCGGCAGTGACTGCGTGGGGACCTCCCGACGCCAGGGCGCCAAGAAGATCTACCAGTTGGAGATCCTACCGGAACCCCCCGAGAGCCGTCCTTCGGCGCAGCCTTGGCCGCAATGGCCCCGCATCATGCGCACCAGCAGTTCGCATGAGGAGGGTTGCGAACGGCGCTGGTCGGTCATGACCAAGCAGATCCGGGGCAATGGCAGCGTTAGTGAACTGTGCTGTGTGGAAGTGGAGTGGGTCGAAGGCGACAAGGGGTGGCAGATCAGGGAACTGGCCGGTACCGAGTTCACCCTCAAGGCCGATTTGGTCCTGCTCGCCATGGGATTTGTGCACGTCACTCACGCCGGACTCGTCGATAATCTCGGCTTACAACTTGACGGTAAGGGCAATGTCTTGGTAAACAGTCACCAAACCAGTGAGCCGTGGGTCTTCGCGGCCGGGGATACCGTTCGCGGGGCATCGCTTGTGGTCCATGCCATTCGCAGTGGGCAAGATGCCGCGGCGGCCATGGATCGGTGGCTGCGCTAGGAACGTCGGGGGCCGGAGTCTGCTGCATGCACCAAGGGAATTGATTACGAGGACTGTACGGGTCGATGCCAAAACGGAAGGACATCCACAAGATATTGATCATTGGCTCGGGGCCTATCGTCATCGGTCAGGCCTGTGAGTTCGACTATTCCGGCACCCAAGCCTGCAAAGTCCTGCGGCAAGAGGGCTATCAGGTCGTTCTGGTCAACAGCAACCCGGCCACGATCATGACGGACCCGGAGCTAGCGGACCGTACGTACATCGAGCCGATTACCCCGGAAGTGGTCGAGCAAGTCATCCGGCGTGAGAAGCCCGACAGCCTGCTGCCGACTTTGGGAGGACAGACCGGCTTGAACACGGCGGTGGCCTTGGCCGAGAGCGGCGTTCTGAAGAAGTACGGCGTCAAGCTGCTCGGTGCGGACCTGCGCTCGATCAAGAAGGCCGAGGAGCGGGACCGCTTCAAGAAGACGATTCAGGATATCGGTCTGGAGGTCCCCAAGAGCGGCTACGCCCACTCCTGGGCCGAGGCTCAGCGCATCGTCGAGGAGATCGGATTCCCCGCCATTATCCGCCCGTCCTACACGCTGGGCGGCACCGGGGCCAACATTGCCTACAACACCGAGGAATACGAACGGTACATCCGTTGGGGTCTGGACCTGAGCCCCAAGAGCCAGATTCTGGTCGAGGAGTCCGTCGTCGGCTGGAAGGAGTACGAACTCGAGGTGATGCGCGACTGCAAGGACAACGTGGTCATCATCTGCTCCATTGAGAACCTCGATCCCATGGGCATCCACACGGGCGACAGCATCACCGTCGCGCCGGCCCAGACGCTGACCGACCGGGAATACCAGATCATGCGCGAGGCCTCGCTGAAGATCATCCGGGCCATCGGTGTCGAGACGGGCGGGTCGAACATCCAGTTCGCGGTCAATCCGGAAAACGGCAAGCTCTACGTCATTGAGATGAATCCCCGTGTCTCGCGCAGTTCGGCCCTGGCCTCGAAGGCGACGGGCTTTCCCATCGCCAAGATCGCTTCGCTGCTGGCGGTCGGATACACGCTGGACGAGATTCCCAACGATATCACGAAGAAAACGCCCGCGTGTTTCGAGCCGACGATCGACTACTGTGTCGTCAAATGGCCGCGCTTCACGTTCGAGAAGTTCCCGCAAACCTCGCCCGAGCTGACCATCCAGATGAAAAGCGTCGGCGAGGCGATGGCCATGGGCCGTACGTTCAAGGAGGCTTTTCAAAAGGCCATCCGCTCGCTGGAGATCGACCGATACTCCCTGGCCGACAAGCATATCGACAAACGCATGCCGCTCGCTCGGCTTAAGGATAAGCTCCGTACGAATTGCTGGGACAAGATCTGGTATGTGGCTGAGGCACTGCGGCGGAAGATGCCCGTGGAGGAGCTGTTTGGCCTTACCAAGATCGATCCGTGGTTCCTCAACAACATAAGAGATATCATAGCGCTCGAATCGAAACTGATCGCCGGCCAGGGCAGTTTGCCCGAGGCGGGTCTGCTGGCCCAGGCCAAACAGTACGGGTTCGGCGACAAGTATCTGGCCACGCTGGCCGGGACGTCGGAGCCCGAGTTCCGTCGGCATCGCCAGTCGCTGGGGGTCAACGCCGTCTACAAGATGGTCGATACCTGCGGCGCCGAGTTCGAAGCGGCCACGCCTTATCTCTATTCGACCTTCGAAACGGAGTCGGAAGCGGCCCCGACGGATCGACGCAAGGTTGTCATCCTCGGCGGCGGGCCCAATCGTATCGGCCAGGGCATCGAGTTCGATTACTGCTGCGTTCATGCCGCTTTCGCGCTGCGCGAGATCGGCATCGAGTCGATCATGGTCAACTGCAACCCGGAGACGGTCAGCACCGACTACGACACGTCCGACCGGCTTTACTTCGAGCCGCTCACATTCGAGGACGTCATGTCCATCGTCGAAAGGGAGCAGCCCGACGGTGTGATCGTCCAGTTCGGCGGCCAGACCCCGCTGAAGCTGGCGGTCCCCCTGGAGAAGGCAGGCGTCAAGATCATCGGCACCTCGCCCGATAGCATCGACCGGGCGGAGAACCGCGAGCGCTTCAATCGCCTGGTGGACAGACTCCAGTTGCGCCAGCCGGAAAGCGGCACGGCCACCAGCTATGACGGAACGCTCAACGTGGCCCGCAAGCTGGGCTATCCCCTGTTGATCCGGCCCTCCTTTGTGCTGGGCGGGCGGGCGATGCAGATCGTCTACGACGAGGACAGCCTCAAGGCCTGCGTCGAGGAGGCGATCGAGGCGTCGGGCGAACATCCGATCCTGATCGACAAGTTCCTCGATGACACCACGGAGGTCGATGTGGACGCCATCAGCGACGGGAAACGTGTCGTGATCGGCGGCATCATGGAGCACATCGAGGAGGCCGGCGTCCACTCGGGCGACAGTGCCTGCTCGATCCCTGCGGTCAACATCAAGAAGAAGGTCCTGGCGGAACTGGCTCGGCAAACGAAGCTCCTGGCTCTGGAGTTGAACGTCATAGGTCTCATCAACATCCAGTTCGCCATCAAGGACGATCAGGTTTACATCCTTGAAGTCAATCCGCGCGCCTCACGGACCGTTCCGTTTGTCAGCAAGGCCATAGGAGTGCCTTTGGCCAAGCTGGCCGCCAAGATCATGACCGGGATGACGCTGGAGGAGCTGGAGTTCACCAAAGAAATCGTGCCCACTCACTACGCGGTCAAGGAGGCGGTGTTCCCGTTCCTGAAGTTCCCGGGCACCGATGCCCTGCTCGGCCCTGAGATGCTCTCGACGGGTGAGGTCATGGGTATTTCGAGCGAGTTCGGGACCGCCTACGCCAAGAGCCAGATCGCCGCCGGCAACAGCCTGCCCACGCAGGGCAACGTGCTCTTCAGCATCCGAGACGCCGACAAGGCGCGGGCGGTGCCCGTGGCCCGCAAGCTCCACGAGATGGGCTTCAAGATCATCGCCACCAAGGGCACCTGCATCAAGTTCATCGAGAACAACATTCCCTCGGAGTTTGCCTTGAAGATGAGCGAGGGAAGGCCCAACATCGTGGACATGATCATCAACGGCAAGATCGCCCTGATCGTCAATACGACGGTGGGCAAGCAATCGATCACGGATTCTTTCGCCATCCGGCGCAACGCGATCGACCGGCAGATCCCGTATGTCACGACGATCCGAGGGGCCGAAGCGGTCGCCAAAGGCATTGAGTCGATCAAGGCCAAGCGGATAACTGTCAAGCCGATTCAGCAATACTACCGATAGCGAGGATGGACTTCGTGAAAGCGGTTTTACTATTAGAAGACGGAACAGTGTTCGAGGGGCGCGGCTTTGGCGCTCGCGGCCTCAAGTGCGGCGAGGTCGTGTTCAACACCTCCATGACGGGCTACCAGGAGATCCTCACCGATCCCTCTTACCACGAGCAGATCATCACCATGACGTATCCGCTCATCGGCAACTACGGCACCAATCCCGGCGACTGGGAGTCGCGAAAGATCTTCGCCAGCGGTTTCGTCGTCAAGGAGAATTGCGACTACCCCAGCAACTGGCTCAATACCGCCACGCTCGCTGACTACCTCAAGCAAAACGGCGTCGTCGGCATCGAGGGCATCGATACGCGCAAGCTCGTCCGCCACATCCGGATCGAAGGCGCCATGCGCGGGATCATTTCCTCGTCGGAGTTGAGCGTCAAGAAGCTTACCGAGAGGCTGCAAACTTATCCGGGCCTCGTTGGCAGGGACCTTGTCAAGAACGTCACCGTCGATAAGTCCTACACCTGGAACGAGGGTCTTCTCGATATCTTCAGTAGAGACGCAACATCTTGCGTCTCCGCCGTTCGCCCCGAGACCAGGTACAAGGTCGTGGCCACCGACTATGGCATGAAACGCAACATCCTGCGCCTGCTCTGCTCACACGGGTGCGATGTCACGGTCGTCCCCGCGCAGGCCACGGCCGAAGAGATCCTGGCGCAGAAGCCCGATGGCGTATTTCTGAGCAATGGCCCAGGCGATCCGGCGGCGGTGACGTATGCGGTCGATACCGTCCGCGCGCTGCTGGGCAAGGTCCCCATCTTCGGGATCTGCCTGGGGCACCAGATCCTCGGCCTGGCGCTCGGCGGGCGCACCTACAAGCTCAAGTTCGGCCATCGCGGCGCCAACCATCCCGTCAAGAACCTCAAGACCGGCAAGATCGAGATCACCAGCCAGAACCACGGTTTCTGCGTGGACCTCGATTCTCTGGCCGGCAAGGATGTCGAGTTGACTCATCTGAACCTCAACGACAACACGCTCGAAGGCATCCGCAGCCGCAAGCTCCGCGCCTTCGCGGTCCAGTACCACCCCGAAGCCTCGCCCGGCCCGCACGATTCGCGCTACCTCTTCGACGACTTCATCTCCCTGATGGCCTCGAAGTAACCTCGTGTCGCGGGCATCTTGCCCGCGCGTGCCGTGGGCGTCCCGCCCACGAGGTCGCCAAGTTGGGCTAATCGTTCCACGTATCTGCCGGCGTCTCGGATGGCGCCGGCGGCGTGTAGCGGGGCAAGGTGCCGGCCAGCATCTGCTTGACGTAGATGCCGAAGTTCGGTGAGGGCGTATAGTCCCAGCCCGTGATCAGTGTCGGACCGGCCGAGGGGTGCAGGTCCCACGCTGTGTAGGACCATTTGTGGTCCTCAATGGCTTGCAGCACACGCATGAGCCAGTCACCGCCGCCGCGCCTGCGACCCGCGCCGCGCTCGCCCGTCGCGGCGCCGCGTGGCATGTACCGGCCGCCGAACTCGCTGATAATGATGGGGAACGTTGCCGCGGCTTTCTCCATGTTGGCGATCCAGGTCTCGACGGCCTGGTTCTTGTTGTTGTAGCAGTGATTGGCGTAGAGCACGCCGTTTCCGTCGGGGTCTTTGAGCTGTCGGCCGTCGAGAATGCCGGAGAAGTCATACGCCCAGTCCAGCCCGCCGGCGACGATGAGGTTCTTGGCGGCCGCAGCGCGCACGGTATCGAGCAGCGTTTGCATCCCGACGGCCTTGAAGGTCCTGGGCGTCTGTCCGCGTCGGTTGGGCTTGTCCGTGACCTCGCCGCCGTTGAGCCAGATATCCCAAGTGACATCGTGCGGCTCGTTGTACAGGTCGTAGATAACGGCCGGATGATTCGCGTAGATCGGGGCGATGTCTTTCCAGAACGTCAGACTGTTCTCGTCGGGCATCGAATGCTGGCCGATGTTCTTGCCCCACTCGCCTACGTTCGACCAGTGCAAGTCCAGCATGATATAGACGCCTTTTGCGGCGCACAGTTGCACGATCTCATCGACCAGGGCGCGATACGCCTTGCCTTCGTCCGTCTGCTCCGGGGCCTTGCCGAACCAACGGTCCTGCGACAGCGGCAGGCGCACGTGGTTGACCTTCCAGTCGTCGATCGCCACCTTCACGGTCTGGAGAATGTGTCCCTGGCCGTCACTGGTCCATTCGAGGCAGGCGCAGTTGACGCCGCGCAATCTCACCGGCTCGTCCTTGCTGTTGAGAAGCTGCGCACCGACCACCTTCAAGGGCGGCGGCATCGACGAAGTCTCCGCCTTCGCAGTTGTTGCCGCCAGAATAGACATCGCGCCTGTGATCGCCATTATCAATCGCGTCATAGTTGGTTCTCCTTTTCGGCAAACCGGGGCACGTCGTACCCGCTGTTTGTTTGGCTTGACAGAGAAGATTGTTGCCTGTCTCGCCCTGTCGAGCAAGGGGAAAACGCGACCTCCGGACCATTGGCCCGAACGCGCCTTTACACACACCAGACCTTCGCGGTAAGCTGATGCCTCCGGCGCTCGTAGGGTGGGTCCTTGACCCACGCGGGCCCTTAGATAAGGAGAGTTACCGATGAGACAAGAAGCGACCGCCAAGGCCCCCAGCGTTTCGACCGGCTC
>CAYNQP010000218.1:0-6605 GCA_964399325.1 uncultured Pirellulales bacterium | reverse complement strand
GCCTTGCGTCGGCCTGTCAGACGCGGTATAATACACACATCCGATGGAGCGGAATGGGGTGGAGCAATCACCCTGATAGTTGCTCGATTTTAGCAGTTTTCGCTTGACGTGTTGGCAGGAAGCATTAGACTTGCTCTTTGATTTCGCATAAATCACCGATGTGTTTTAGCAAATAAACCTCGGCGAGGCAGCGTGGTCTACCGGTCTCCCCCCCAGCCGGAACCACCACCTCGCCATTATTTTTGCGCGGTGCCAACCATACTCACGCAAGGCCCGACGAGCCGGACGTCACCTCAACCTGTCTATTCCCCGTTGACCTGAACGATGACCTTGCGATTCCGCGCGCCGTCAAACTCGCAGAAGAAAATGCCCTGCCAGGTCCCCAGTGTCAGATGGCCGTTGGCGATGAGGATGTGCTCGCTGCACCCGACGAGCGAGCTTTTGCAGTGGGCGTCAGAGTTGCCTTCGGAGTGCCTGAAGCCCGGATGAGAGCGGGGCAGCAGACCGTCCAACGCCAGCAGAATGTCGTGGGGTACGGAGGGATCGGCGTTTTCATTGATAGTGATGGCGGCCGTCGTGTGAGGGCAGAAGACGGTGACCTGGCCGTTGGCAATGCCTGATTCGGCCACGATGGACGCCACCTGGCTGGTGATGTCGATCATCTCGCTGCGACTGCGAGTGCTGACGCGGAATTCCTCTTGCATGAATTTCATCGCAACTCCTTATCACATCTGTTCGACCACGGCGATGCCCAGCAATTCTCTCAGGCCGTGCCGAATCGTCTTGGCGGTCAGGTCGCAGAGCAGCAGCCGGGTCGGACGCTTCGCCGGCGGAGCGTCGAGGACGGGACAGTTCGTGTAGAACGTGCTGAACTTCTGGGCCAATTCGAACAGGTAGGTCGTGAGATAGTTGGGCCGGTAGTCGGCCGCCGCCGATTCGATGGCCTCGGCGTAGCGCGCGAGGTGTTTGCCCAAGTCCAGTTCAGCAGGATCGCCCAGATCGAGCGTCTCGATGCCGCCAAGCTCGTGATCGATGTCTACGCCCTTGCTCTCGGCCTTGCGCTCGATAGACCGGATGCGGGCGTAGGCGTACTGCATGTACGGGGCCGTGTTGCCCTCCATCGCGAGCATCCGGTCGAAACTGAAGATATAGTCGCTCGTGCGATTGTTCGAGTAGTCGGCGTACTTGACCGCGCCGATGCCGACCGCGCGGGCAATCTCTTTCTTCTTCTCGTCCGAAAGGTCAGGGCTCTTCTCTTCCACGACGGATTTGGCCCGCTCCACCGCTTCGTCGAGCAGGTCTTTGAGCTTGACGTTCTCGCCGGAGCGGGTCTTGAGCGGCGAGCCGTCATCTCCCAGCACCGTGCCGAACATCACGTGCGTCAGTTCCACGGTTTCAGGTGCCCAGCCCGCTGCACGTGCAACCGCAAAGAGCATCTCGAAGTGAAGCTTCTGACGGGAGTCTGTCACATACACGATCCGGTCGGCCTTCAGTTCGCCGACGCGATAGCGAATCGCCGCCAAGTCCGTGGTGGCATACAGATAGGCCCCGTCGCTTTTCTGGACGATAAACGGCAGCGGCTCACCTTCTTTGGTCTTGAATCCCTCAGGAAACACGCACATCGCGCCATCGGACTCGACCGCCAAGTTGGCTTGGCGGAGGTTCCGAACAACGTTTGGCAGCTCGTTGTTGTATGCGCTCTCACCCCGCACATCTGCGGGGCGAAGAGTCACCTCTAGCTGGTCATAGAGTTGTTGGCAGTGGTCGAGTGAGCTCTCTCGGATGGTTTCCCAATACGTGGTCCAAATCTTGTGACCCGATTGCAACTCACCAACTGCGGTCCTCGCAGTCTTCGCAAACTCCTCATCTGCATCATAGAGGGCCTTTGCTTCGCGGTAGAAAGCCTCAATGTCCGCCAGCGGAGCTCCCTTCTCCATCATCTCTCCCAGTTGGCTAGTCTCCATTAGCTTTCTATCATAGAGAGCACAGAGCATGCCGAACTGGGTGCCCCAGTCGCCGATGTGGTTCTGGCGGATGACCTTGTGGCCGTCGAATTCCAGGAGGCGGCAGATGCAGTCGCCGATGATGGTGCTGCGCAGGTGACCGACGTGCATCTGCTTAGCGACGTTGGGACTGGAGAAATCGACAACAACCGTCTGAGGCTTGGCGGTCGGCTCGATGGCGAGACGATCCGTGCTGTCGGCGTTGATGCGCAGTAGTTGGCCGGCAACGTATGCGGGCTTGAGACACAAGTTGATGAAGCCCGGCCCGGCCACTTCCGGCGGTTCGCAGATATCGTGGAGATCGAGCCGCTCTACCACTTGCTCAGCGAGCCTGCGGGGATTGGTCTTGAGCTGTTTGGCGACGGCCATCACGCCGTTGGCCTGGTAGTCCCCAAACTTCGGGTCGGAAGTCGGTCGGACAATCGCGGCGCAATCATCCACGCCGGAAACCGCAGCCAACGCCTGGCCGATACGGTCCTCAAGGATGTCGATCACGGTCTGCATCGAATAGTCAATTATCCATCATCAATAATCAATCTTCTTAGCGTCTCCCCAGAGCAGTTCCAGGTCGTAATAGTCGCGCCCCTCGCTGTCGAAGACGTGGACCACGACCTCCACGAAATCGAGCAGTATCCAGCGTGCCTGATCGTAGCCGGCCCGGCCGAAACGCCGGAATCCCTGTTCCCGGCCCGCGGCGGAGATCTCGTCACACACCGTCCGCATCTGCCGGTCGCTGGTCCCCGTCGCGATTACGTAGTAGTCCGTCGCCGGGGAGATGCCCCGCAGATCCAGGACGGTGACGTCCGCACAATGGCGACTATCCGCGATTCTGGCCGCCGCCAGGGCGAATTCCTCGGCGGACGTGTTGGTTTTCTTTGTCACTGCTTGAATCCTTGCTGCAAAGAGAAAAGGGTGGCCGGAATCGGCCACCCCGTTAGATTACCTCGACCGGTCCGTCGCGTCAACCGCGGGTCTGCCTGATTGCTCGCGGCCTGACGCAGACTTCACGGTATTACTGACTGCCCAGATGCAGCCATTCGCTCACGGCCGGTGCGAACTTGACGATCACGCCCGAGAAGACCACGCTGACCATCGTCATGAGCTTGATCAGGATGTTCAGGCTCGGGCCAGATGTGTCTTTGCAGGGGTCGCCGACGGTGTCGCCGACCACGGCGGCCTTGTGGGCGTCGGAGCCTTTGCCGCCGTGGGCGCCCTTTTCAATGTACTTTTTGGCGTTGTCCCAGGCGCCACCGGCGTTGTTGAGTGTGATCGCCAGGACAAAACCGCTTGTCAGCCCGCCGACCAGGAGGCCCATCACACCGGCGACTCCCAGAAGCAGACCCGTCGCGACCGGTACGATGATCGCCAGAAGAGACGGTAGCAGCATTTCCCTTTGCGCGCCCTTGGTGGAGATGGCCACGCAACGGGCGTAGTCCGGTTTTCCGGTGCCTTCCATGATGCCGGCGATCTCTCTGAACTGACGTCGCACCTCGTTCACCATCGCGCCGGCGGCTCGACCGACGGCTTTCATCGTCATCGCGCTAAAGACGAAGGCCATCATGGCGCCGATGAACAGGCCACCGATCAGCTTGGGGTTCATAATGGTCAGGTCGTAGGCCTCGACGAAGTGCTTCATGGTGGCGGTCTTGACATTGATGGCGTCGGCGACGCCGTCCTTGCCCGAGAAGACCATGTGACCGACCTGGTAGATGCCATCGGCGCTCTCGTTGGCCAGTCGGGCGATCCAGATGCGAACCTCTTCAATATAGGCGGCCAGCAGGGCCATGGCAGTCAGCGCCGCCGAGCCAATGGCAAAGCCCTTGCCCGTGGCGGCTGTGGTATTGCCCAGCGAGTCCAGGGCGTCGGTGCGCTTGCGAACCTCTTCACCCAGACCGGCCATCTCGGCGTTGCCACCGGCATTGTCAGCGATGGGCCCATAGGCGTCGGTGGCCAGGGTGATGCCCAGCGTCGCGAGCATACCGACGGCCGCAAAGCCGATGCCGTAGAGACCCATCGCCATATTCGAGAAACCACCGGCGAAGCCGTAGGCACAAAGAATACCAACCACGATCGTGATAACCGGCAGGCCGGCCGAGTACATGCCTGTGGCCAAACCGTCGATGATGGTAGTGGCCGGCCCCATGACGGCTTGCTCGGCGATGCCCTTGGTGGGTTTGTACTCGTCGGAGGTGTAGTACTCGGTGAACTGGCCGATCAGCACGCCGGCCACGAGGCCTGAAACGACCGAGCCGAAGACACCCCAGGTGATCCAGTTGAAGGCCGCCAGACCGGCGACCGCGGCGATTATCAGAACCGAGCTGCCCAATGTTCCGACGAGCAGAGCCCGCAAGAGGTTCTTCTGTGTGGCGTCCTCTTTGCATCGGACCATGAAGATGCCGGCGATGGACAGCAGAATGCCCAAGCCGGCGACGACCATCGGCGCCAACACGGCCTTCAGCGGCGTCAGGCCCTCCGGCAGCGTCCCCAGGGTCAAGGCTGCACCCAGGGCCGCGGTGGCCAGGATTGAACCACAGTAGCTCTCGTAGAGGTCGGCGCCCATGCCCGCGACGTCACCGACGTTGTCACCGACGTTGTCGGCGATCGTGGCCGGGTTACGCGGGTCGTCTTCCGGAATGCCCGCCTCGACCTTGCCGACCAGGTCGGCTCCGACGTCAGCGGCCTTGGTGTAGATGCCGCCACCAACACGGGCGAACAGCGCCTGGGTCGAAGCCCCCATGCCGAACGTGATCATCGTGGTGGTGATTTCCACGAGCTTGTGGTCGGCTTCCATGCCCGCCTTGACCAACGTCAGGCCCCACAGCTTCACCCCGTTTTCCATGTTCGCGACGGTGTAGACCACTTTGTCCAGGATCAGGTACCACATGGAGATGTCGAACAGGCCGAAGCCGACGACGACCAGCCCCATGACAGCACCGGAGCGGAAGGCGACCTGCAAACCGGCGTTGAGGTTCTTGGTCGCGCCTTGGGCGGTTCGGGCCGAGGCATTCGTTGCCGTTTTCATGCCCAGGAAGCCGCACAAGCCGCTGAAGAAGCCACCGGTCAGGAACGCCACCGGCACGAAGGGATTCTGCACCCCCTTGTAGGCCAGGAACGCAAAGATGGCCAGCAGCACGATGAAGACTACGGTCACCACGCTGTATTGACGGAACAGATACGCGTAGGCGCCTTCCCGTACGTGGCGGGCGATCTCGATCATCTTCGCCGTGCCCTCAGGGGCCTCCATCATCTTCTTGTAGAAGTAGATGGCGAATCCCAGGGCCAGAAGCGACATGACGGGGGCGATCCACCAGACGAAGGGGGTGCCCGTGATCGCTTGTGCTTCGGCCCCTTCTTCGGCAGCGAGAGCCACACTGCTCAGGGCCAGAATGGGCAACGACAGCCCGATTATGTTCTTGAGAGACTTCACGGTTACTGCTCCTTTCGGTTTAACGGATTCACTTTGGGCGCACAATTGACCTAAAATTCCTCGCAGTGTACCGAAATGCCGATGCTTTTCAACCCTTTTTCGCCGAGTGCGGGGAGAAATCACAAGGAACAGCCAGGTCCGGAGAGATATTGGCGTATGGGTTCACCGCAGCTCCCCTAAGCCTCGGCGCGTCGGTGCATTAATCCTGTGTAAATTCACATCTTACGTGTGATAATCTGCGTTGATACTGACGTATTCGGCGGACAGATCGCAGCCGTAGCAGAAATTGCTCTTCTGACCGACTCCGAGATCGACGGTGATCGTGTGTTCGATCGCCGAGACGATGGCGGAAGCCTTCTCGGCGTCGAACTTGGCCGGGGCCCCGTTTCTGAAGACGTAGAGCTTGTCCAGTCGGCACGAGAGCTTGGCGGCGTTGAGTTTGACGCCGGAGGAGCCGACCGCACAGATGATCCGGCCCCAGTTCGGATCGCCCCCATGAACGGCGCACTTGACGAGCGGGTAGTCGGCAACCGCTCGGGCGGCCTTGGCGGCTTCGGCCTGCGTGGCTGCTCCCTTGACGACGACTTTGAACATTCTTGTGGCCCCTTCGGCATCGAGCGTCATTTGACGCACGAGATCGGTACAGACGTCGAGCAGGGCGGCGGCGAACCTGCGGTAGTCCTGATCTCGGCTCGTGATGGCGCGGTTGCCCGCCCGCCCCGAGGCCAAAAGCATCCCGGTGTCGTTGGTGCTTTGGTGGCCGTCGACGGTCAGCTTGTTCAGCGAGCTACCGACCGCGCTCTTCAGCGCCGCGCCAAGCAGAGGCTTGCTCACAGCCGCATCCGTCGTGATGAACAGCAGGGTGGTCGCCATGTTCGGCCCGATCATCCCGGCCCCCTTGACTGTCCCGGCGATCATCACGGTCTTGCCCGAGAGCCGCAGACTTCGCACCGCGCACTTGGGTTTCGTATCCGTGGTCATGATCGCGCTGGTGAAGGCCATGCCGGCTTGGGGCGAGTCAGCCAGCTCTGCGGCCGCTTTCCCGATGCCCTTCGTAGCCTTGGCGATGGGCAGTTGCTCTCCGATGATGCCGGTAGAGGCGACGAGGACTTCTCGTGGTACGTATTGCGTGGTGCGTATTGCGTTCAAGGACTCAGCCGTCGCCGCGCACATCT
>CAYNQP010000217.1:3508-6628 GCA_964399325.1 uncultured Pirellulales bacterium | reverse complement strand
ATCGCGATTCTGATGGCGATCATGATGCCCGTGCTGGGCCGCGTCAAGGAAGCCGCGAAGCGCGTGGTCTGCTCCAACCAGGTCAAACAGATCGGCGTGGGCATTGCCACGTATGCGGCAGACTACGGAAACCGCATGCCGACCTACAATTCCAGCAAGCAGAGCAAGCCCTATGAGCTAATTCACTCCTACGCCTTGTATCGCAGCGTCGCCGACTTTCTCGATGGCAACGGCAAGTTGCTTGGCATGAAGCTGGCTCTGCTGTATGAAGGGAGGTACATCACGGAGCCGAAGGTTTTCTATTGTCCTTCGAATATCGCCCCGCTGTACAAGTATGAGTCTTATTGTCGTCCCTCCCCCTGGGGAACCTTGCCTCAGGATTTCAATGCCATGGATACCGAACCGCACAACCAGTGGGTCCGCATGGGTTACACCTATATGCCCACGGACCCGAGTTTGGCGAAGGATGGCACCGGCACGCCGTGGGAAACCGCTCACACCGTAGATAGCCTCGATGCCCATCTGCCCTACATGACGGACTTGGTTCGCCACGTGGACCAGATCAGCCACTCTCGACAGGGCAATCACGCGGTCAATGCCCTGTTCAAGGACGGTCATGTGAGCCTGTGCAACAAGGACTACGTTTTCAGGAATCCTGCGTGGGAGCAGATGGAAAACCGCGTCATACCGGAACTGACCGGCAACTACAGGGTCTTCAAGCTCATCGCCGGCCAGGCGTTGGACATAGGTGGCTAAGACCTTCTCAGCGCTGCGTCGAAGAAGTCTTCGTTCCGCGACGGAGGTATCCGTCCCGGGGCAGTATTCTTGGGGAAACCAAGTCGCATGAAGCGGTGCCGGGGATTCGGCGGCATCATGCTCGATGTCCGAACGCTATGCGGAGAGGCCACGCGTCTTGCTGACGTACGTTTGACCGGCGAGGACTTGGTAAATAGCTGCCAGGAGGGTTTCGCTTGCTTCCTGTTTGGGGACGAAGCCCGAGGCTCCCGCGCGGAAGGCGCGGTCGGCATAGAGCGATGCGTCATGCATCGAGAAGACCAGAATAAGCAAGTGAGGGTATGTCAGTCTCAGTCTTCGCGTCAGTTCGAGGCCGTCCATCCGATCCAGGGAGATGTCTACGATCGCCAGATCAACGGGCTGCTGCTGCACCACTTGCAGGGCCCCCTCGGCGTCTTCCACCGCCGCACACACCATCAAGTCCGGCTGCTGCCCGAGCAACTGAGTGAGCCCCAGACGGACAGCCCAGTGATCATCCACCACCAGGATCCGCGCCTTGGTTGGTGTATCGGTTGAATGGTGCATATCCATCATATCTCTTATCGACGACACGGTTGTTGGCGAATTAGCCATACGGTTCCATGCCAAAGTCAGTTCAATGTAAGACCCTCATCCCTGTGGCCCCCCAGGGCCCATGGCCGCCGCAACTCATTCACGGCCTCTATCATCGGCATGTTGACTTCAACCGCCAGAGCAGCGTCAATGACGCGAGCTTCGGGGTCAGCTACAAGGTGAGGTCTTGAAGGATCCTCTCCAGGACAGCATCCAGAAGTTCGTTGGAGTCGTATCGCCCCGCGGCGAGTCGCCGACGAGCCACGCAAACCTTCCTGCGATCCAGAGTCTGCGTACGCCTGTGGATGCGAGCGAAGCCGAGAAGCCCTTGCGACAAGGTGCTGCCGGCGACTCTCCCCGAGGGTTCGTCAGTCATAAGACCGACGCCTGTTCCATCCTTGGACTGTTGTCCGATCATGATTCACACTACCCGTTTCTGGTTTATGCCAGCATCGGCCGAAACCAGGGCCCCACTCTGGGGCCATCGGGTCCAGCCCATCGCGGCACGGTGCTAAGCATCACGAACCAAGGGTCATAATAGCAGGAAAGAAGGGGCAGCGAAATCGGGGCTGTGCATGTATTTCATATCAGTTGAAGCACTTGCGAGAGCATAGGAACTTCCCCTATGGCATCGCCGGCGATAGGACAGGGGGCCGGCGGCACGCCCCACGTCCTGAGGACACGCGTCATTGCTCTCGGGGTTCTGTATTAACCCACTGGATAGCTGAGCGGAGCAGTTCGTTGGCATCCTGAAAGCCCAGCTTCTCTTTGATGTGAGCGCGATAGGTCTCGATTGTCTTGGCACTCAGGTGCAACTTCTCGGCGATCTCACGAGTCCCGTAGCCTTCCCCGATGAGGCGGAACACTTCCAGTTCACGATCGCTGAGTTGTTCGAGGGGCGAGGCGCCTTTGTCGGCTGAACGTCCGACCAGTTTGCTGACCATTTTGGCCGCCATGCCGTCGCTGATGTAGACCTCACCCGCTAGGACGCGGCGGATCGCCGTGACTACCTTGTCGGTCGCTTCCTGTTTCATGATGTATCCCTTGGCCCCGGCGCGCAGGGCGCGCTCGGCGTATATGGCCTCGTCGTGCATCGAGAGAGTCAGGACCGGCAAGCCCGGATACCGAATCTTGATGTCTTTTATCAGCTCCATGCCACTCGTCTCCTTCAGGGAGATATCCACCACGGCCAGGTCCGGGGCCAGGTCTCTGATGGCATCCATTGCCTGGTGGGCGTCCTCCGCCTGGCCGCACACCTTCAGGTCATGCTCCTGGTCAATCAGTTGGGCCAACCCCTGCCGAACGACGGGGTGATCGTCCACGATCAGAATGTTCTGTTTCTCAGGTGACTTCGCTCTGCCCTGTGTCTTTCCGACCATCGGCGGTCTCCCCTTCCTTTGTTTCTGTCTTCACCGCGAATGTGCAAACGACTTGCGTTCCTCCCGTGGGTCCGCGCTGTGCCTTCAGCGTACCCTCAATCATCTCCGCGCGGTGACTCATGACTTGCAGTCCGATGCCTCTGCTTTCCGGGAGTGTCTTGGGAAAGTCCCGTCCATCGTTTGTGATAGTCAAGGTCGCGTGGGGGGGACGGCCGGTTAGCTCAATGTGGATATTCTGCGTCTGCCCGTGCCTCACGGCATTGGTAACGGCCTCCTGGGCAATGCGGTAGAGGTGAAGGGCCATGGAGGCGTCCCGCACCAGGACCGGTGTCTCACACCGGAAAGCACAACAGACCCCAAAGAGGTTCTGGGTCGTCACGGCCAGTCCCTCTAA
>CAYNQP010000217.1:0-3498 GCA_964399325.1 uncultured Pirellulales bacterium | reverse complement strand
GTTCTCGTCAAAGGCGACGGGGTGGAGCCCTCGCGAGAGTTGCCGCGTTTCGCTGATGGCCTGGTTCACCAGATCCGCGATTCCCTTGGCGTCTGCCGCTTCGGAGTGCGATTGTCGCTGGAGCTTCTGTTCGAGCACCTTGGTCATAATGGCGATCCCGGTGAGTTGCTGGCCGAGACTGTCGTGCAACTCTTGTCCAATACGACGCTGTTCACGTTCACTGATCTCCAGGATCTCCCGCTCGAGACCTCGGCGTCGCGTGAACTCCTCACGCAATTGCCGATTGGCGTGCGTCAGCTCGGTGGTCCGCTCCAGGACGCGCTGCTCCAGTTCTTCGTTGAGCTTGCGAATCTCCCGCTCGGCCCTCTTCTGTTCCGTTACGTCACGTCCGTAGATGTTGACATAGTCGGCATTCTCCACCGCCACGAGCACCAGGGAGAAAATGCGATCTTCGGACTCCACTTCCTCCACGCGGCTCAATTTGCCGCGGCGGACGCCGGCAACGCGTCGGGCCCAGTCTTCCGGCAGGAAGTGACCGGGCTGGGCGTTCCACTTCCTCATCAGGGCCTGCCCCGGCCGATTGCTGTAGAGGACCAAGCCGTCGGTGCGGATCCGCACGACGGGAGAGGGGTCCTCGGCGGCGAACTTGGCCAAATCGCGGATCTGCAATTCCGCCTGTTTGCGTTCAGTGACATCCTGGACGACCCCCAGCATGCGCATAGGCTTTCCCGTCGGATCGCGGAAGACGTCTCCGGTCTCCGAAACCCAGTGCACCGTACCGTCGGGCCAGATGATGCGATGCTCAATGCGATAGTCTTCGCACCGCTCGACGCAGGCTGTGACAGCACTGGTCACGAGCTGACGGTCCTCGGGATGGACGCATTCAAGAAACGCCTCGTAGGTGCCTTGGAACTGGCCTTGCGCGAAGCCGAACATGGGTTCAATGCGATCGGACCAGAGAAGCTTGCCCGTAACGATGTTCCAGTCCCAACTCCCGATGTTGGCTGCCTTCTGGGCCAGGGCGTAGCGTTCCTCACTGCTCTTCAGGGCCTCTTGATTTCGCCTGCGACGTATGGCCAGGGCATAGAGCTTCGCCATGCGCCCGATGGCCTCAAAGTCGCGGTCCGAATAGCCCCCGTCGGAGTTGGCCAGCGCTATCTGGCCGACGACCTCGTCGCCAACGAGGGCAGGCACCGTCAGGAAGTTCTTCAAAGGGATGTGGCCTTCGGG
Organism: uncultured Pirellulales bacterium; assembly: GCA_964399325.1. Classification (GTDB taxonomy): domain Bacteria; phylum Planctomycetota; class Phycisphaerae; order Sedimentisphaerales; family Anaerobacaceae; genus JAFGLV01. The sequence goes on along the minus strand of CAYNQP010000217.1, from coordinate 2,268 downwards.
AAGCCCGGTAGAAGCAGGATGATGGGACGGAGCATCGCTATGGAACCCTTCTGCCGTGTTCAGAGCGTGCCCCGAGAGACCCGGATAACGCCCGTCGGGTCCAGGGGGGAATACGATGTGCTTCTGCTCGGGCGCCATGCGGCACTGCTGCATCATGCGTGTCATGGTGTGGCAGGTCATATCCCCGGTTTCCGGGTCCCTTGAGGAGACGAATCCATGGGCGCTGCCGGTCAGCTTCTGGGCCTGATCGAGAACGATGTTAGCCACCTCTTCAATGGAGAATACGGGGTCGATCAGTGCGTCTGCCAGCGCGACGATAGCCTTGTTGACAGCCAATTCCCACGCGTGTTTGTCGAGGATGCGACGATGCTCAGTTACATCGACACAGTATTCGATGACCTGCGCCACGTCTCCCTTATCATCGAAGATGGGAAAGCCATGCACCTCCACGTTTCTGCGATCTCCATGCCGATCATAGTGGATGTGCTCGACGACAGCGGGACGCTTGGTTTGCATTATGATCCGCAGCGGACACGGATGATCGGGTAAGTCACAGGGGGCACGGTGTCCGTGCGTCATCGCATAGCAGGTGGCTGCGCCTTCCGCATGCATCTTATCAGCCGCCCGGTTGGCCAGAGAGACGTGATAGGTGGCAACATCAATGACATAGAAGGGATGCGTCAGGGAGTCCAGGATTGTCGTCAGGAGGTGCTCGTGCTGGAGAATCTCCCTACGAGACCGCCTGTGGGGCGGTGACGAGGGTTGCTCACCTTCATGTTTCATAGCAGAATCTCCAGCGGGGAACGGGGCATTCATCGCCGACTCCCGATGTCGGCCCGGCGCCAACCGGTCGCTCAATCGTTACTACGATCAAACCTGTCTCCTGACAGAGGGCCGTCTGCGATCCGCCCCCTTTGACTCGTTTATCATAGGCGCATCAGTGGCAAAATCAAGACAAATTGCGGTCATGCCCCGGTTGGCCGGGGCTGCGATATCGGGGATTTCCCGATGTCGGAATCGGGATGATGCCGGATACGAGAACCAGCGAATACCTGATTTACGGGGTAGGCATGGCGGGTACGATAACAACAACGCATTGATAATTAGATATGGAAGGGGATAATCATGGATACGACAGACCTCCTAAAACGATACACGGCGGGTGAAGAAGAGGCTTTTCAAGAATTGATGGGCCAGTACAAGGACAGCGTTTACGCCTTCTTGAGGCGGTTTCTGAGCCGGACCGATCTGATTGAGGACGTCTTCCAAGAGACATTCTTGCAGTTGTTCGTTAGTCGCGACACATTCGATGTCTCACGGCCGCTTCGCCCGTGGCTGTTCACCATCGCGGCCAACAAAGCCAAAGACGCGCTGCGCCGGATGCAGCGAGGTGAGGCGACACAGCTTGGCAATATGTTCGACAGCGATGAATTCACGATTGACGACGTATTGAACACGCTGGAACATGATACGCGCATGCCATATGACGATCTCATCCAGGACGAGCAGGCCGAATCTGTCAAGCGGGTACTCTCGCGAATGCCCGAGAAGCTGAGGGAGATTGTCATTCTGGCTTATTTTCACAAGTTCTCCTACGCGGAGATTGCAGGGATTCTGCATATACCCATAGGCACGGTCAAGAGCCGGCTCCACACCGCTGTCGCTCGGTTTGCAGAGGATTGGCAGGCCGCCATGATCTGCGAGGCCACCAATTGAGTCGCTCAGGACGGCCCTGGAAGGGTAGGCAGTGATTATCGGATGGACAGGAGGTTGGGATAGGCAGGGAGGCCGAATTGACGGCTGGCAGGTGTAAGTTGAATCGGGAGTGCAATCTGACTTGCGCCTGCCGTCGTCTTAGGAACAACCGTGAGAGAGGCGTCTCAGGATTTCGGATTTATTCTCCCATTTATGGCTGTCAACCTCAGTGGATTCGTAGAAGTCGCCCTCCCATAGCTGACGCCACCACGTCCATATCTTCCGTAACGCATTCATGGCCGGTCCTTTCCTTCTTTCGTTGCCGCTGGTGTCGTTGTCCCAATCGATTGTCAACCACTCGAGATCGCTCTCTATTGGTTAGAGGCAACAGAGGGGCAATGAGTAACGGTGGGAAGCAACTCCAATTCAGGGCCACCGGCACATGAGATTGAGCCCTGGTGCGCTAAGTGCACGTCTTGGCTCCAGACGCCGGTTGGGGCATGTCTACCGCAGTTGGCGCTTGACGGCCTGGGCGTGAATGGTCTGGAAGATGGCTTGGATGAAGTCAGGCTC
>CAYNQP010000216.1:0-6665 GCA_964399325.1 uncultured Pirellulales bacterium | reverse complement strand
ACGACCCGCGGACCCTGCCGGCCGAACTGCGCCTGCGCCGGCGTTGTCAATGTCAGAGCGCATGCCGCCAGTACCACAACGGCCATGATGGGGATGGTTACTCTGGGTGTGTTCATCATTTTCTCCTTTCAACAGTCGTTCTGAATTATCTGTCAGCGGCGCTCGATGCCGTGGACCGCGACCGGCCGCGCCGGTTCATCTGCGCCATCATCTCGGAAATGCGAGCAAGGAGTTCAAACAGCAGATCGGCTTCCTCCGGCCGAAGGGGAGCCAAGAGATGCTCCCGCAACGGTTCGGTCCCCGTCCACAGCTTCTCGAGGGTTTGCCGGCCCTTACGCGTCAGGGTGACGCTGCGCGCGCGGCCATCGGTGGGATGTCGTTCGCGTGCTACGAAACCACGTTTCTCCAATAGCACGAGCATGGCCCGAATGGTGTTGGGGTCGGAAGAGGCACGCCGGACGAGATCTTGCTGGGTAATCCCGTCCCCCTCGCCCAGCAAAGCCAGGAGGACGAACTGATGGGCCGTGACCCCGCACTTCGCACAGCGCGCGTCGGTCTGGCGGTGCATCGCCCAGTAGGCCGCCCGCAACCCCATCGCAATGTCATGCCCGGTCGCCATCGCACGCCTTCGAGAGACTGTACGTATACGTAACACTTCCGCACCTGTAGTCTACCCGCCGCCCCAACGCGAATCAACACAAAAAAGGCGTCTGCGGCGAGAATCAAGATTATCCGGTCCCCTCCTTCCGACATGGTGTGCCCCGTGGGTAGCTCGACAGCACAAAGGACGATGCTCAAGCTGCGTTGCCTGCGGCGGGCAGGGGTCAGGATTGGTGGCTGAGGGCTTCGCGGATGATCTTGGCGCGGAGGACGTCGCGGTGGGTGGCATCCATGAGCTTGCCGCTGTTCATTTGCAGATGGGCCGGCAGGGTCAGCATGAACAGCCGATTGATCGTCTTGATGGACAGGCCGTGCGGGGGCTCAGTATCGCCGACATCGTTGCACAGGGTGCAGAGTTGGTCGATGGCGGGAGTCGAGGCGCCCATGTGCTCGCGCATGTTCAGACCCAGCCGCAGATGGCTCAGCAGAACCAAGGCCTCTTGCGAGCTAATGACGTGGGCGCTTTGGAGCAGCGCCATGGCCCGACTGATCTTGTCGTCCAGCGTCTCGACCTGATGGGCCAGCAACTGCTTGCGGGCGGCTTTCTCATATTCGACAATCTCCGGGAGGATCGTGCCCTCGAACTCGGAGACGATTTGCTTCTCGCTGACGCCGAGCGTGACCTGGTTGGATATCTGATAGAGGTCGCTCGTCGCTTCGCTGCCCTCTCCGAACAGGCCGCGCACCGCCAGGTTCATATCCTTGGCGGCACTGAGGAACTTCTCGATCTGGTTGGTCATCTTCAGCGCGGGCATATGCAGCATGACGGAGACACGTATTCCCGTGCCCAGGTTCGTCGGGCACGCGGTCAAATAGCCGAAGCGGGGACTGAAGGCATAGTCCACCTGTTCTTCGATCGCGTTGTCGATACGGTCGATCTGATCGACACAGGCGGAGAGCTGGCATCCGGGCCTCAGCACCTGGAGGCGCAGATGATCCTCCTCGTTGATCATGGCCGTGAAGAACTCGTGCCGTGCGATGACCACGCCGCGCGGGCCTTTGGCCACGGCATGATGGCGGCTGATCAGATGACGCTCGACCAGGAAATTGCGGTTAAGCGCCGAGGCCTTGTCTACACTGACGTAGAATACCTTGTCCCCCAGGTCCAGAGACGTGAGCACGACCTTGAGCCGTTCGAGTATCTCGGCCTTCTCTTCGACCGAGCAGCTATTGAGGAATTTGTGTCCGGCGAGATTGCGGGCGAGGCGAATCCGCGACGAGACGACGATATCCGCCATCGGCCCGGAGCCGCTGAACCAGTCGTTGATGTCGTTGCTGATATCCGTCAGTCTCATAGGTACCCACCCCTAGCTCTCGCGTGAGAGGTTAATGGCAGATGCATCAGCCAAGCTGCTTGATCTTGTCGCGCAATTTGGCGGCGCGTTCGTAGTCTTCATCGCGCACCGCCCCTTCCAGTTGCTGACGCAGGTTGGACAGCTCCACCAGTTTCTTCGTATCCTGAGGCATCCTGGAGGGGACCTTGCCGCCGTGCGCCGTGGCGCCGTTGTGGGCCCGCGCGATCAGGGGCACGAGCGCATGCTCGAAGACCTCATAGTCGTGCGGGCAGCCGAGCGTTCCCTCTTTGCGAAGGCGGTCGAGCGTGAACCCGCAGTTCGGGCAGCTTGCCGCCTCGTCGGACGGCCCGAACAGCTCGTCGTCCGAAGGCTGTACGGCCAACAGGTTCGCGAGCAATTCGTTGATGGACAATTGACTCTGCGAGGCGATCCCCTGCTCGGCCGCACAGTGTTCGCAGATGTGCATCTCGCTGCGAACCCCCTCGGTGATCTCCGTCAGGTGGATCGTGGCCGCTCGTTTGTTACAAATCTGACACTGCATATGAACCTGCGAATTCCGTCTCCGTCCTGCTTGGCCCGCTGGTGCGCGTCACGGCGTCTCCGCACGCCACCTTCCCAGGCCAACACCCCATTTTCTGTATTGTATCCGAACCACGTTCATCCTCTATCGTCAAATTCGGCGCTCGATTACACCCACAAATCTGCGCCCAAGCCGGGTTGTCTTCGCCTGGCTCGGTCCGTCGCATCCGTCACGTCCGATACACATCGTCTATCAGTACTGCTCCGGCCGCACGCTTGATGTTTCTATGTGTACGTCCGCACCAAACCTACTGTTCCACAAAATGACGGCCTGCGGATTCCATGACCTGCCCCCCTGTCGCGGCGGTCGAGCCCCCTACGGGTGCTGTTCCCGCAGCCGGCTGAAACGCCCTTCCAACCGCCGATGCACATTCGCCGGAATCAGGTTCGACAGGTCGCCCCCGAGAGACGCGATCTCGCGAATCAGCGTCGAGCTGGTAAACCCGTACTGCGCGCCGGTCATAATGAACACCGTCTCGATCCCAGCCACAGCCCGGTTCGTCATGGCCAACTGGAATTCGTACTGAACGTCGGTGAGGCTGCGCAGGCCGCGAAGGATCGCCGAGGCCTTCCTTTGGGCGGCGTATTCAACCGTCAGGCCCTCGAAGCTCTCCACCGACACGGCGGGCATACCGTCGATCAACTCCGCGATCATTTCGACGCGCTCTTCCGGCGTGAAGAGCTGATTCTTGACCGGACTGCGCCCCACCGCAATGATGAGCTCATCAAACAGTCGCACCCCGCGCTTGACCACATCCAGATGCCCGTTGGTAATGGGGTCGAACGAACCGGGGAAGATAGCCCTGACAAACTTGTCGCCCATACGATCCTTCCTTAGCAAACACAGGCTGTCATTATACTCCGTCGATGGGTCTTCATCAAGCAAACCCGGAAAAGCACGCGGCCCGGAGCTTCGCCAGCCCACCTGGCTTCTAACTGTTTCAACAGCAACAGGTTACAGGGACACTCGCAAAGCAAAGGGTAAAGACCAAAAATGGCGGAACCGCCGCTCTGCGGCGAGGACTTCCCTAATTTCGCATTTTGCTGTTTGCATTTTGATTTGTCCCGCGACGTCGAGTCCTGGTATCCTTCTCCCATCCGCGTCGTTCGTCCCGCGTCATACGTCGCGCGCCAGGCAGGCCGCAACCCGCGCGACGCACGACGGGTTCAAGGGTGAGCCCATGCTCGTCGGTGTGATGACAGCCCAGATGTACATGCACGGGATCGCGTCGCTCAAGGCCAAGCGCAGCATCGTCAAGAGCGTGATCGGCCGGCTGCGCAGCCGCTTCAACATCTCGGTCTCCGAGGTGGACCACCAGGACAACAAGACCAGCGCGGTCCTCGGCATCGCCGTCGTAAGCAACGACGCGCGTTTCATCGACCAACAGCTCGACGCCATCCTAAACTTCATGCGCAACGACGCCCGCTTCTACTTGGGCCAGGTCGAACGAGAGATATTCTCGTAACTGAGCCTTGGCGACGAAATAGACGAGGCCCGGCCGATTCTGTCGTTGACCTCAGTCGCCTCGATTGGGTATACTACATATCAGCCGTGTGGAGCGGCAACACAACTGACCGTGCTGCTGAAGTGCGGACAAAACCTGGGGGGCGGAGGTCGAACAATGGCGGCAACGCGAGGTACACACATCCGGCGGATAATTCCTTTTCTGATCACACTTTGTGTTCTCGGCGTCCCTGCCCAAGCCCAATATGGCGGGGGCAGCGGGACAGCGAACGATCCATATCAAATCTGGACGCCCGAGCAGATGAACGCCATCGGGGCTGAGCCCAACGACTGGGACAGCGACTTCAAGCTGATGGCCGACATTGACATGGCAGACCTGGACCCCAATACGATCAAGCCGATAGGCGGAAGCGAGGGTCCCTTTTGGGACGACCGTCCCTTCACCGGCGTATTCGACGGGAATGGTTTCCTGATATCCAATTTCCGATACTCATCCGCCGAGAGGGATGGCATTGGGTTGTTCGGAGTTCTCGAGCCGAAGACCGAGGATTCAAAAGGGGAGTCCGGCATCATCCGGAACCTGCACCTCGTTGCTGTGGAGCTTGTCGGTGGCTCTCGCGTGGGAGGATTGGTCGGTCTGAACTGTGGAACCGTCGACTCCTGTTCCGTCGCAGGCCAGGTGTTCGGGCAGTCGTCTGTCGGAGGACTCGTGGGCGAGAATCGTGGGCTGGTCATCTCGTGTGAGTTCTCTGCATTCGTCTTTGGGGGAGGCTACGTGGGTGGGCTTGTCGGGACGAACTACCAATGGGAGCCGTCAGTAATCGGGCCTCCCCCGATTATTGGGCTTTTGCCAGGGACTGAGATACATCTTCCAGGGGCTGACGGTACGATCATATCCTGCCATTGCACGATCGGGGTGGAAGGAACAAGTGCGGTCGGAGGACTGGTCGGATTCAGCAACGGCACTATCCACTCCTGTGATTCCCATGGTCGCGTATCGGGTGCAGGGTACGTCGGTGGGCTGGTCGGACTCAACGGCCCCGCAACGATTCTGGACGAAGGAAGGTTTGAGATCATGTCGTCCTACTCCGATGCGAACGTTTGGGGAGAACACGACGTGGGCGGACTGGTGGGTATCAACTGCGACGGTGCGGTTACGGCGTGCTACGCGATGGGAGACGTCCGGGCTCAGAGATGCGCAGGCGGCCTTGTCGGGAGCAACCAGATTGTTGATATGGGCCCGATTGGCATCACGTCCTGTTATGCAACGGGTCGGGTATACGCGGAGCGCTGTGCCGGAGGACTGGTCGGACAGAACATGAGCGCAATCGTGACAAGCTACTCGACCGGTGCCGTGACTGGAGATGACAACGTCGGGGGCCTTGTGGGACAAGACCTGCTGGGGTGTGTCCTTCTGTCCTACTGGGATATTCAGGCCAGCGGTGTGACTGTCAGTGCTGGAGGGCACGGCAGAATCTCGAAGCAGCTGAAACTGGCTGAGACTTTCAAAGGCTGGGGACACGACGGCCAATGGGTCATCATGGAGGGCGACAACTATCCCCGGCTCCGGTGGCAGAAGGCACCCGGCGATCCGATCGTGGATGACCCAAACCGCTATGGCGGGGGCACGGGCGACCCGAACGATCCCTACCAGATATGGACTGCTGCGCAGTTTGCAGAGATCGGCTGGTACCCCACCGACTTGGACAAGTGCTTCTCTTTGATGGCAGATGTGAACCTGGCCGACCCGGATCCGAACGCCCGCCGCCCCATACGCCCCATAGGTACAGTGTATGCGCCCTTTACCGGCGAGTTCGAAGGCAACGGGCACACCATCACCGGCTTCACGTGTTACGCACCTACAGACAACTTCGTCGGTGTGTTCGGGAGCATCGGCCGCTCGGAAGAGGACTGGAACGATGTGGGCCTTGTGCGGAACCTCGGTTTGACCGACCTGAGCGTAATAGGGCATGGGTGTGTTGGAGGACTCGCCGGCACGAACGACGGCCAGGTTCGCTGCTGTGCCGTCGACGGCGATGTGGCCGGCTATGAGTGGGTGGGCGGCCTTTTCGGATGGGTTGGATGGCACCCCGGGCTCGGGACGGTCTTCTCCTGTCATTCCGCGGGGCGCGTCTTCGGACAACGTGGCGTTGGGGGGTTTGCAGGCGGCAATTCGAGCTTCATCGGGCAGAGCTACGCGACAGCAACGGTTGATGGTGCGGAATTGGCAGGTGGATTCGTCGGAGCGTACAATATCTTTTGGCACGTGAAAGCTTGCTTCTGGGATGTTACTGTTTCCCAGATTGTTGTCGATGGTGCAGTGGGAAACCCAGGCTCAGATTCGAACGAAGTTGAAGGTTGTGAAACAGCGCAGATGCAGCAGGCGGTGACCTTCACGGATGTTGGCTGGGACTTTGTGGGTGAGACGGCCAATGGCACGGAGGACATCTGGTGGATTCTCGAGGGCCAGGACTATCCGCGCCTGTGGTGGGAGCCGGCTGATGATGACTCCCCAGCGGAATGACTGTCGTTTGTAGTGACGCCGTGAAGCGTTTCCTATGCCCCTTCGACAAGCTCAGGGCAGGCTCTTACGGGCTCACTACAAACGGACTGGGCTACAGGATCTTGTCGACGAGGTAGCGGGCGCCGAGGAAGATATCGATTCC
>CAYNQP010000215.1:0-6669 GCA_964399325.1 uncultured Pirellulales bacterium | reverse complement strand
CAGGTCTGATTACAAAATCATGCAGTAGCACAAATCCGACGTTCGCCGATCCCATCCACCCGGCCACCGACTTCTGGTACTCATCGACAAAGACTTTCACGTCGCTTTCGTGCCACGCATCGATCTCATCGTCTGTCTTGTATTGTGCTAGTGGTTTGCAGTCAGGATTGCGGATCAACGATACGTCAATGGCCATCACACCTCCGATCTGGGATCTGATGATCTGGCTCGCAGCTTTCTCAACACGCCTCTTCATCTTCTCAATGCTCTTGATTCGCTTGGCTTCAAGTGACCAACGTTCTTGCGACGTGCTCAGAACCCAATCAGCACCGGCGCCACCGGGGTGGTCTACCATCAGCCCGGCCCGCTTGGCTATTGCCGCAAGAAACAGCTCAAACTGGGTGTTTCGCCCTGGAGTGTCTGCCCCAGAGTCTGCTGGGTGAGGTGAGTCTTTCAGGCTGCGAGTAAGCCGGTCGAGGAACGGAGGTTGGCCCAGTTTCTCTCCGAGCACCTCGATCATGAAGGAGTACTCTTGAAGATCTTTGAGCGATTGGACGAAGATACGCCAGTCAGGGTGACTGCTCTGGACAATCTCTTGTGTCTCGATGATGAGGCGACACTGCTTCGATAACCGGTTTTCACTCGAAATCGCCAATTCAGGGTGGCCTTGAAGCCACGCCATCACCTGTTCCGCCTTGGCGCGGTGCGTCAATCGTGGCAGTTCGTTTGGGAACAGCCCCATGTGTTTTCCTTATGCCCAGGCCAGCAGGCTCAAGCGGAAGACCCCGAAGATCAGCTCCTCTCGCCTCCAGTTGTCCGCATCTCAAGCGGACTCGGCACGCGGGACACCCAACAGCTTGGCCTGGACCGACTCGGCAATGGTGTCGCGCAGGAACGCGCTGGCGTCGAGAATCTCAATGCCGATCAGCTCGCCCTTGTCGTTCAGTTCCACCGTGATGTTGGGGCTGACCTCCACGCTCTGGGCCTCAGGTCCCTCGGAGACCGCCAAATGAAGAATGTCCTCTTTCTCAAAATAGGTCATGCGAGGCTTATTCATGAACGAATCTCCCTGCCTTGACGCGGAACTCGATCTGCTGCCGCGTGGTGGCATGTATCGTTATTGGAGTCAACATATCTCCGGCGATCTCATAAGGGATCACCACCAACGTCTGCCCACAGCGGCCGACGATAACGTGCCGGCTTGTAGCTGTATCCACATATCGCTCTTTCGATGACTTCAAGACCTGCTCGACCTCGGCGAGGTCAAACCCTCGAAGCACGGCTCTATACTTGAGGTATTCGGTCCACGCAACTTCCATTGCCTTATCGTTCCTTCTCGCGACTCCAAACAAGCATACCTCGGTTATGAGTATAGCCGACCGCCAGGACAGGGTCAACGCGATAGCACCACGTTGATCATCCACCGCCAACCAGAATCAGACTTCCATCTGCACCCATAGAATTCCTCTTGACCCCGAAAACGCCGCATGTGCACACCGTATGCACACGCCCAAGCGGCCAATTCCATGCGACCTTCACCCGTTGCAGGAGCACCGGCGGCGATCCCCCCGCCGGGAAGAGCTCGCTTTGAAGGATTCCCTGATCCGATGCCTCAACTCGTCCGAAAGCTCCATCGTGTCTTTTCGCATGACTGCATTCTACGACCGGAATCGAACCCAGTCAACCGCCGAGCCGAGGCACCATCGGCAAGCACGCTCGCCGCTGCCACGCGAGAAGCCAAGTCGTTTTCACAGACACATTGTCTGCGCGGACCCGAGATCAGGGAACTGATACTCCCCCATCCACGGCCACCTGCATTGCGAGGATTTCGCTTGACGCCCAGCCCACCAAGTGTATGATATATAAACAACTATACAGATGGATGTCAGTAGTAGATCCAAGGGAGCTTTGGTTATGACCGCTGAACCTGGGTGCCACGGTTGCGAAAGGCGCCCATTGTGCAAAACAAAGCCAATTCGATTGGAGGGACCCGCTCGTAGTGTGCCCGTAAGGGCATGTCAAAGAACGCCTTACGGCGTCACTGCGAACAGGACACTCTGTGCCAAACAAAGCCAATTGGCGCGGCACGATGGGGTGTCTGGAGCGGATCGTCAGGGCAGGCACGGGGGCCTGCCCCTACGGGCGGCCGGAGCCCTGTTGTGCGAAACAAAGCCAATTGGCGGAGAGCCGCATGAATGCTAACTCTTGTTAATAAAAGAGTTAAGAGAAAACAGGCAGGTCTTGGGTCTGCGAAAAACAAAGCCAATTTCCCGGGACTGGACCCGGACCGGGCCGTCTGGGTCGCGGGTGGCTTGACTCAGAGACGACGACCTGTATACTGCCGGAACGATTCCATCAGTCGCTTTGAAGAAAGGTCATAATGCAGCTTGTATCCAGGAAATCCCGGCTTAAGGGGACGGTTTCGATCCCAGCATCGAAATCGCACACGATTCGGGCCGTTGCCCTGGCCGCACTGGCAGACGGCCAAAGCCTCATCCACAACCCGCTGTGGTCCGGCGACAGCCAGGCGACGGTCAATTGCTACAGCGCCCTCGGCGCTGAGATCGACACCACCGACGCGGCCGTCTGGAAGGTCACCGGCTTGGGCGGGCGGATCACTGCGCCTCAGCAGACCGTCGATGTGCTCAATTCAGGCACGACGCTGCGTATCGCGATGGGCTCAGCCGCCCTGGCGGGCCCGGGACAGACCACGACCTTCACCGGCGACGAGCAGATTCAGAGCCGACCCGTCGGCCCGCTCATGGACTCGCTCCAGGACCTCGGCGCCAAGTGCACGAGCCTCAAGAACAACGGCAAGGTCCCCGTGCAAATCGCCGGACGGCTCAAAGGCGGGGTGACCACGATTAAAGCCAAGACCAGCCAGTACCTCACGAGCCTGCTGCTGTGCGCCCCGCTGGCGGCGAACGATACGCAGATCAACGTGACGCTGCTCAACGAGCCGGGCTACGTGCAGATGACGCTCGACTGGCTCGATAAGCAAGGAATCGTGTACGAGAACGACGGGATGCGGCGTTTCCACATCAAGGGTGGGCAGAGCTACAAGCCCTTCGACCTGCCGGTCCCGGCGGATTTCTCCAGCGCGACCTTCTTTCTGTGTGGCGCCGCCCTGTTCGGAGAGGTGACGCTGAAAGGGCTGGACTTCGCCGACAGCCAGCCGGACAAGGCCGTCGTCGATTACCTCCGCGCCATGGGAGCGGACATCACCGTGGACCCCGACGGCATTACGGTCAAGGCCACCCCGCTCAAGGGGGTGGAGATCGACATGAACGCCACGCCCGACGCCCTACCGGCGATGGCGGTCACCGCCGCCTTTGCCGAAGGGACCACAAAGCTGGTCAATGTGCTCCAGGCCCGGACGAAGGAGACCGACCGAATCACCTGCATGGCACAGGAGTTGGCCAAGATGGGAGCGGAAGTCGAAGAACTTCCCGACGGTCTGATCGTACACCAAAGCGAACTGAAGGCCGCTCGCCTCGACGGCCGGGCCGACCACCGCATCGTCATGGCCCTGTCGCTGGCGGCGCTGGGACTGGACGAGCCGTGCGTCATCGACACCGCCGAGGCCATGCGCGTGACCTTCCCGGGTTTTGTGACGCTTATGCAGTCGTTGGGAGCCGACATGAAGCTTCTTTCGGATTGACGATTTATCAATTACGATTTACTATTGGGCTGCGCGCCTGAGGCGCAAATAGTAGATCGTAAATCGAAAATAGCAAATTCACGAGGTATTGCCGATGCTTGGATGTCACTTTGGTCGTAATTTTCAGGTTACCGTCGCAGGCGGTTCGTACCAGGAAGGGCTCACGAGCGTTATCCAGGGGGCCCCGCCCGGGATGCTGCTGAGCGAGCAGGAGATCTATGGCGACTTGCTGCTGAGGAAGCCGGGCGCCGATGAGCTTTCCAGCCCGCGCAAGGAGCCGGACCTGCCGGTCATCTACTGCGGGCTCAACGCCGCCGATACCGTCGAAGGGGCCGGCAACAGGAACCACACCAATGGCACGCCGCTGGTGGTTCTGGTCCCGAATCTGGACCGCCATTTCATCCACATCAAGCAATACCAGGATACGAATCGGACCCCCAGGCCGGGGCACGCTTCCTACGCCACGTTTGTGAAGTACGGGCCGGACGACGACGCTATCGGCGCGGGGTTCTTCAGCGGTCGCTATACGTCCACGATTGTCGCGGCCGGGTACGTTGCCAAGAAGGTGCTCAAGAAGTGCGGCATCTCGGTCTTCTCGTACGTCAAGGAAATCGCGGGCGTGCGATGCCCCGAGGTGCCCCACGAAGAGGCCCTCAAGTACACGGACGACTACAAGACGATGCGGCACGACCTCGACCCGTTCTACCAGGAGGTCTACGCGAAGGGCCGTATCAACATGGACATGCGCTACCTTGAGAAGGCGGCGGTCCTGGCGCAGATCGAACAGGAAATCGACGCCATCCGCGACAAGGCCCCGAAGATGAGCCTGGAGGAGATCCGGAACAAGTACGGCGTCCATCCGATCGTCAATTGCCCCGATATCGACGCGGGCCAGGCGATGGTCGACGCCTGCAACAAGATTTCAGCGGGGGGAGACTCAGCGGGCGGCATGGTCGAGGTCGTCGTCCTGGGTGCCCCGACCGGGCTGGGCGAGCCGGCCTTCGAGAAGCTCGATGGGGACCTCGGTCGCATGCTCGGCATCGGCGCCGTCAAGGGCGTGGAGGTCGGCGCCGGCTTCGGTGTCAAGGACATGACCGGTTCGCAGAACAACGACCAAATGCGATCGGCGGACGGCAAGGTCGTCTTCGAATCCAATAACGCCGGCGGCATTACGGGGGGGATCAGCACAGGGCAGCCCATCGTGGTCCGGCTGGCGGTCAAGCCCACGCCGACCATCGACAAGCCCCAGCACACGATTGACAAGTACACGCTGGAGAACACCCAGTTGGCCGCAATCACCCGTCGCGACCCCACGATTGTGGCTCGCATCTGGCCGGTGGCCGAGAACTACACAGCCATGGTCATCCTCGACCACCTGATGATGCACTACGGCTACCAAGCCCTCAAGGACAAGATCAAATAGAACTCAGCCCAACACTGATACGCTACTACGCGTGGCCGTCATAGTCGATAAGCCTGTGACGGCCCGCTTCGTTCCCCGGCGCAGAAACTTGGCCCCGGGATTTGACTCCCGGGGCCAAGTGAGACATCTTGGTGTTGATTTCACTACGCCCGCACCGACCAGCCCGCGTACTCCAGTACCAAGGATCGTACTACGGCGTTATTGGCACTGACCTACCTGTCGTGTTGCCGTACTCGTCGCGGGCCCAGACTACCCATCTTAGACCCTGAAGCGTCCTGCCAACGAGGACGGTGTAGGTGTTCGCAGTGGTCCAATCGCTACTGAGTCCCAGCATTTCATCTCCATCTGAATTGAAGCAGATGAACTGGTATTCAACAACGCCATCTTCATCATCCGTAGCCACGACGGCTCCCATCTCATGATAGAAGTCGAACGTTGGGTCGGCGCCTGCCCCATTGAACTCGCGTATCGGGCCGACGCTTGTGAAGTTGGGGTCCCACTGCACCGGGTTCGGTGTCGGGGCGACCATGTTCGGCGGCGTTTGCGTCGTTGCCGCGCGCCAATCCGAGTACGGGGTCTCGTTGCGGTTGGCGGACAGGTCCCTGGCCTTAACACGGTACCGATGCATCGTCACCGGCAAGAGGTTGGCATCGGTATAGGTCGTGCTGTCGATCCAGCCGCTATCGTGGCCGCCGTCCAGCTCATTGGCGTCAAAGAAGTATTGCACGCCATTGTCGTCCCTGGCGCTCTCGGCCGTCATGGTGATCGTCTGAGACGTTTCTGACACAATATCCCTGATGAAGGGCACCGGCGCCGGCGGCTTGGTGTCAACCGTACCGGCATAGCGAGTCGTGGACCACTTGGTCTCATTCCCCAGGGCATCGCGTGCCTGGACCTGGTATCCATACTGCCTGCCGGGCGACAGGCCGGTATCCGTGTAGCTTCGGCTGCTCTGCCATCCGCTGTCGTGACCACCGACACTGCGCGCCTCGAAGCGGTATTCCACGGCCCAGCCCCAGGCATCCGTGGCCAGCTTCGCCGTCATGGTCACCGAGGAGTTCGACAAGGCGGGCGCCGCCTCCCACTGGGCCGGGTTCGGCGACGGTGGCGTCGTATCCTCGACCAACCAGCAATCCGCCAGCACGATCAGGTCACTTGCATCGACCTTGGAGTCGAATGTGAAGTCGGCGCCGTCGCACCATCCATTGACCGCCGACGAGCAGTTACCGTCCAGCCAGTTCGCGGCAAACATCGCGAAGTCATTGAACTGGATGACGCCGTCGAAGACCAGATCGCAGAAACGACACGGTTCGAGGAACGGGTAATGGAAGCCCATATCCACGACACCCGTGTCGGGGACACGGTCCGTGCGCGTTGTGTAGCGCGACATGCCCAGGATACCCGCCTGGTTGCTGCCAACATCAACACACGGGCTGGTCCGAAGCTGATCGGCGCCCGCACCACGGGTCTCCAGATAGAAGTCACCCAGCGGCCCGGACACGAACAGCGGGTCCTTGTGAATGATGCCTTCGCCATACGTCAGGGTGCAATCGATATCCACCCAGACGTCGTTGGGCGAGTCGGC
>CAYNQP010000214.1:0-6680 GCA_964399325.1 uncultured Pirellulales bacterium | reverse complement strand
TGGCAGCCCAGTCTATCAAGCTCGCCCCGCGCCCACCATCCGTAGGGCAGGTCAACCCTTTACTCCGAGAAGAAAGAGGAGCTTGACTTGCAGCTCCAAGCCTTAGAATGGCCAACACTCGTTTCGGGGCACTATGTGATCGATGAGACAGACGAATTGCCGTTTCCGACTCCCGCCCATGGGCAAATCGCCGTGGAACAGCGCCGGTTCTTGCATCCCATGTACTGGGGCATTCCGAAAGACCGAAGAGCGGAATCGGTTGAAGAGGCACTTCTGATCTGGTCGCTTGAGTCTCAAGGTCAAAACAGTCTTGTCGTGGAGTTTCTGGTCAGGACGGAGACAGAGGGACCCCGTCTATATATGGTTGAATTCAGAGGTCTAGGCGAAGCACGCGAACGGGTCGGTTGGAAGGTGACCTACCAACATGGACGAGAGGTACGCAGGATTCCGGTTACCGAGAAGGTGAGAGGGGAGATTTCTGCGGGTGAAGCTCTGCAACGGGCACTTGATATGTATCCGCCATGGAGTAAATTCGCGACCGAAGATTTCTGGATCGTCGAAAGAGAGATGTTGCACAACCGTTTTGCATTACGGTGGGCATGGGAAGAGAACCAATTCCCGCGTATGACAAGGAAGATGCGACAACAGACAAGCCAATAGCAGGTCAGAGCCCATAGTATGGGCAACTTGTTGCGCGTGCGGGGAGGCCCTCATGCGTGCAACTAGAGCCACTCTGACAGATGCCCACGGAGTGAGGTGCTACCGTGGATTCCCGGCGCGCTATAGCGTAAACCGGCATAGTCAACAAATTGCCTCTCCTGCATCGCTACGCGACTACTTCTCAAGCCCAGCCGGGGTCTGGGGGGTGGTCAGGAGGGTCTCGAAGAGTCTCCAGCGTTGGGCAGTGTTCGCCTTGGCGCCGATGCGGCGAGCGATGTAGTCCTTGACCAGGTCGCGGCCAAGGGTATAGGTGACGACGTAGCTGCGGTACTGATCGATGAAGCTCAGGAGGTTCTCCGCGCCTGAGGGTGTCACGAGGCAGTAGCGCCCGAGCCAAGCAACCGCGTCGTCCCTATTCATCTTGCCGTCGAGGTAGCGTCGGGCCGCCTCGATCAGGGCAGCGTCCAATTCGTCTTTCAACGCCATGATCTCGCCATAGGATTCGACCTGGTTCGGATCCAGACCGGCCAGGGGACACAACACCGTCCGCTCGAACTCGGCCAGATCGCGGCGCGAGAGCACGAGGTCTCGGCGGCCGTATTCAGCCAGTCCCTCGGCCAACAGCGACTGCGGTCCCATCAGCGGCCAGACACCGTACTCCACCCAGCCGCGTTTCCGGAGCAAGTGCTGCTCCAGGAGGGCCAGATAGACATGGTGGCCGGGATAGATTTCATGGCTGGCGAGCTTGACGACGTCGGCCAGGCCAAACGGCATCATGGAATTGACCTCGACGAGGCTGAGGCCGTTGCCCTGATAGGTGACGGCAGCACCCCAGGGCTTGTTCGTAACGAACTCGAGATCGAACCGCTCGCCGGCCGGCAGGGTCAGGTGTTCCAGCGTGCGCCGGCGGACCTCAGCCGTGACGGCCTTGAGGACCGCTTCGAGCTTGGAGCGGCGTATGGTGAACCGGATTCGGCAACTGTTGAAGCGCGCGTAGAGACTGCCCTCGCCCGGCAGCAGCGCGTCGAGCTGGTCGAGGATGCGCTGGAAGTGTTCCGCGTCATAGGCCGGCGCGACGACACCGTAGAGGGCCTTGGACTCGTCATCGAAGGACATCTTCACGCCGGCCAGCAGATCGATCTTAGTCCGGACCGAAGACAGTTGTGTTTTCAGGCAAGCGTACCGCTGCCGGTCCAGGCCTTCGAACGCGCCGGCATCGATTCTCTCCAATCGCTCAATCAGCGCATCGACCTTCGCCCGAAGCGACTCGGCGGGGAACTCCTCCTGCTGCCGGGCCTCAGAAGGCTTCCACTCGGGTGGCCCGAAGTAAGCATCCACATACTCAGGATCGTACAGCCCAATCTCGAGCACCAGCTTAACGTACGACTCGGCGACGTCATTCACATCGACCGCAGCCGGCGCACCGGGGTCGGCCGCGAACAATCCTATCGTCACCGCAATGAGCAGCGTTTGGAGAATCTTCATCACGTCACACCTTGATAGGCCAAGGTCATTTCGGATTCCCGCCCTTCGCACGCTGGGCTCATCGTAACATACCCGTGACAGGAAATCAATGGCCGCGGCCGGTTATCCCGCCGGAATCAGGCAACCGTCTTGAAGTCCGACCTGAGACCGCCGGCCAACCAGATAGAGAAGAGATTGTCAGACAAAGCCCGCAGGGGATCCTCCAGGGCCACACACTCATCCAAACTCTCGGGGAACAGACACCGTTGCTGACGTTCGGCTTGTCGGCGGGCCCTCACAGACTCCTTTCCAAATCCCACCGCCGAGCATAGGCACCGCTCTCTGAGAAGGCAACTGCCCGTCCGCTTGATTGTGACAGAGCCTGTGCGTTCGGCGTGACAAGAGGGAGCGCACAAATCAGCTACAGTCCGTAGAACGGGGCCAGATGGATCGGCACGCTTGGGGGAGCATTCCAACTGCTTGAGCAACACTTCAGATGCCTCTTGACCATCGCTTCCATCTAAACTGATCAAGATGCATGATTGAGGATGCTCGCGGCAATCGCGGCTTGGCCGAGAGCGATGCCGCCGTCGTTGGCTGGGACATCGCGGTTGCACAATACCGTAAAACCGGCCGGCTTCAAACGCTTAACCAAGCGATTGGCCAGATAGCGATTGCAGAAGACGCCCCCACTCAGCGCGACGGCGTCCAGTTCGGTGCTTTCTCGGGCTGCCTCGGCCAGCGCGAGCAATGCTTCGGCAAGCGTGTTATGGAACCTGGCGGATAGCTCCCCCTCGCTGCGGCCTTCTCTGATCTCGGCGACAAGCTGCCGGAATGTTCTGCGCAGGCTGATTCTGACCGGTCCGTCACCCTGCCGGATCAGGTCGAATGCGAACGCGTCTTCGACATCAGGAGTTGCCACGGACTCGAGCGCCATGGGCAACTGCGCATCGAAGTGGTTGTACGTACCCAGTCCCAACATGGCGGCGACCGCATCGAAGACGCGCCCCAGGCTCGACGTGTCCACGGTGTTGATGCGTTTGTCGATCTGCTCGAGGATGACCCGCAGCCTGGCTTCATCGGGCTCGATGCGTTCCAGCAGCCAGCCGAACTCACTCAGTCGGAAATCCTGCCCGAAGGCCTGCTGCAACAGACTCAGCACAGGCCGGATGGCTTCCTTGCTTGCCTTGTCGCCCCCGGCAGAGGGGTAGTAGTCCAAGTGGCCGAACCGTTCGGACTCCGTCAATGACGAAATCAGACACTCGCAACCCCAAATGGCGCCGTCGGTACCGTAGCCGGTCCCATCACACGCCAAACCGATGACCGGCCCGGCCAGTCCGTGCTCGGTGAGAACCGAGGCCACGTGCGCCCAATGGTGCTGGACCTGAATCAGCCTTACGCCGGCAAGGGACTGAGCGTAGCGTGTGGACAGGTAGCCCGGATGAAGATCACAAACCACCACTTCAGGCTCGACCTGAAAGAGCCGGCGCAGGTGCTCGATGGAATCGGCATAGTGACGGTAGACTTCCGCGTCTTCCAGATCGCCGATGTGCTCGCTGAGGATGAGTTGACTGCGCTTGACCAGGCCAAACGTATTCTTCAAGTCGGCCCCGGTCGCCAGGATGTCGCGATTCGCCCCGGGCTCCATCAGGATCGGCGTGGGAACGTACCCCCGCGCGCGACGCAAGGGAACCGGCTGACCTCCCACGAAGTGTACGATGGAGTCATCCACCTGCCGGTAGATTTCTCGGTCGTGCATCAGAAATGCATCGGCCACATCGCCCAGCCTCTGCAGGGCAACATCGTTCTTACAGATGAGCGGCTCGTCGGAGATGTTCGCACTGGTCATCACCAGCACCTCCAGGCCCTCGGCAAACAGCAGGTAGTGCAGCGGCGCGTAGCATAGCATGAAACCGAACGTGCCGACCCCTTCGGCCACCGCCGGCGCAATCGGCGCGTCCTGCACCTTCGGCAAGAGGACGATAGGTGCTTGTGGGCTCTTCAGAAGCTTTTCCGCCGCGGCGTCCACCACGGCGTACTTGCGTATGCTTTCGACCGAACCGGTCATCAGCGCGAAGGGTTTGTGGTCGCGGCGCTTGCGCCGGCGCAGCCTCAGCACGGCCTTGTGATTCAAGGCATCGACGGCAAGATGAAAGCCCCCGATACCTTTGACCGCGACAATCTGGCCCGCGCGCAGCAGCTTGGCCGCCTCGGCGACAACCGCATCAGTCCCGGTCTGAAGTGTCCGGCCCTCTGCGTCGGTCAACTCGATGCTCGGGCCGCACGCGGGACAGGCCACGGGCTGGGCATGGAATCGCCTGTCGGCCATGTCGCGGTACTGGGCGGCGCAGCGCTCGCACATCGGGAAGACCGACATCGTCGTATTCGGGCGGTCGTACGGAATCGTTTTGACAATCGAGTACCGGGGCCCGCAGTTGGTGCAGTTAATAAAAGGATAGCGATGGCGGAAGTCGTCCTCGTCCCGCAGTTCCGCCAGGCAATCCCGGCACGTGGCGATATCAGGCGTCACCTGGGACGAGGCGGTCCCGGCGGAGTCGCTCTCGGCAATGGTGAATTCACTCTCGGCCTCGACCGGCTCGATCTCGACCCTCAGGCACGAGAGAATCTCGGCCAGGGGCGGTTTCTCCTGCCCGGTCTGGAGAAGGCCCATGAACTCATTGATGCAGGATTCGTCCCCCTGCAGCTCGATCGTCACACCTCCGGCGTCGTTCCAGACCTTGCCGGTCAGGCCCAAGTTGCGCGCGAGCCGGTACACGGCGGGCCGAAACCCGACGCCCTGAACGCGACCAATTACACGTATTCGCTGCCTCATTGCCTATCCCAACCGCCTTTCCTGCTGCTCTCCGGACGACCGCCCCACCAAAGCCCCAGGCTCCGCACGGTTCGTCGGCCCCGCAGAGTCTATTTAGACTGCCGCTGGTCGCAAGCGCAAAATGGGCGTGAAAAATTGCTTGCTCGCCAGGAGGGGCTGTGTTAGCATGATGACCTGACCGGGGCCATAGCTCAGATGGGAGAGCGCTTGCATGGCATGCAAGAGGTCGTGGGTTCGAATCCCATTGGCTCCATTCTTCCCATGTTTGCATGCCGGCAGGAAGCCGCTGATACATCTCAACTACGGCGTGAACGCGGCCATGCTGAGGCCTTCGATGGTGCGGAAGCCACCGACGATCCGCAGTTCCGCCCGGATGCCTTCATCGTATCGGCCGAAGGAGTAGGCGAAAGGCCACGTCTCATTGGGCATGATGTTGTGATTGGAGGCGGGATAGAAGTGCCCCACGGCCAGCAGACGCCCTTCGGCGTCGCGGAGGGTGGCCTGCAATTCCACGCCTCGGGCCGCCGTCGAGACGTTCTTCACTTCGCCGACGATGTGGACCCTGTCGTATCCGTCCCGCATGGCCCGGAACTCCAGCACGGCAAATCCGTCTCGCGCCAGGCGAGGGGTCGAAGCCTCTGCGGAACGTTTGGAACCGGACGGGCCGATGGTCTGCACGGCCTGTTGCTGTGACGTGGCACACCCGCAGACGGCAAACATGAGCCCGCCGAGAATCAGACCTATGTATCTACCCTTCATCACTCTCTCCTTTCCCACCTTGCCCGGCGAAACGGGCCAGAGGAGCTAACGCATCAAGACCGCCGCTCCGACTTGGCCCTCCCGCATTTGCGGAATCCGCCATGAAGGCTCTGCTATGTACTTGCTATATATGAGATTATCGCATTTATGGGACTCGTTGTCAAGGATTCCGTCGCCTCGAGGGGGGGCAATATGAGACCTGCTCGAGTGCCGTCGCTCCGGGCGGTGAAAAAAGGGAGGAGCACCGCCGATGACAGACCCCACTGGTTAGGCGCCCCTTGGAGTCAGGGAAGAAGTTCAGACGGTGCTCCCTTGTTGGAAGATTCAGCACTCTCTACCGCCTATGGGCGTTTGAACCGCCTTGAATGTAGACGCATTTCCAGCCGGCTTTTGGCTTTTCCGCGCGTGTTCGCCTCGACGTCTCTGGGTGCCCGAGCGGGATGCCCACTCGTAAGTACTGTTCAGTAAAGGTCTTGCCCGATGGCCCGTGGGCGACGCCGTCGCGGCTGCAAGGAATGGGAAGGCTGAAAAATTTCTTCTCTGAAGCCACATATTTCCGGTAGCGAGCTGACTGTGGTTATCGGGGTTAAGACGAGAAGGCTGTCGGAACCGAGAGAGGACTTCCCTGACGAGACATTGGAAATCTGGGAGGGCCACGGAAGAGAGAAAAGCCGAGCGTCCGCAGATCATCCTGTCTTGGTTGGCAGCAGCCCACACAAGGAATCCGAAACCGCCGAGAAACATTGAAGAATCAGCACTGAGATAGCCGAAGAAAACCAACGAAAAAGTTAATAGCGGTGGCTCGAAGCTAGAGGCCAGCAAGGTCATCTTAGCTGAAACCTGTGTCGAACACCATGAGCCAGCAGGCACGTCGGATCGTAATCCGCGCGACGCATGGACAGCTAGGAATAAAAGGAGAGAGCCGCCGAATAACTCAGTTGTGCCCCTGTTTGACAGCAGGTGA
>CAYNQP010000213.1:0-6684 GCA_964399325.1 uncultured Pirellulales bacterium | reverse complement strand
TGATGTGCCCGAACATGCTGTGATTGCGGGAAGCGCCGCCGTCCCATTGCTCCCAGAGGGTAGTGGCGCCTTGCTCGATCCAATGTCCCCAGCTCGGATACGTTGTCTGGGTGGCCATCTTGTAGACCACGTCGGCCCGGCCGTTGGCGGTCAGCGCGTCGATCAGGTATTTGGTGCCCAGGATGCCCGCGTCGAGATGGTCGTCGTTCTGTTCGATCATCGTGATGAGATTGGCCAGCACGCGTGTGCGCGCGTCGGGCGGCACCAGTCCGTGATACAAGGCGCAGCTCATCGCCGTCTGCGTACCACCGTCGTAGAGACCGGTCTCGGCATCGTAGAATTCCTTGTTGAAGGCGTCGCGTATCTTCAGGGCCAGATCGGTGTACCGCTGCGCGTCTTCGGTGTTGCCGAGCGGTCCGGCGATTTTCGAGACGAGCAACGTATCCCGATAGTAGTAGCCCGTGGATGTCACCTTCTCCGGCGTCGTGGACTTGGCGGGGGCCCAATCGCCCAGGCCGATAGAGACGATGTGGTTGTCCGCCTTGCTGGTCAGGTAGTCCACGTAGCGTTTGAGCCGGTCGTAGTGCTCGGCCAGGATGCGGGTGTCGCCGTCGTATTGGTAGAGGTACCAAGGGATCAGGACGTAGGCGCTGTCCCAGGCCGGCCCGTTGCCCCACTGATAGCCCCACCCGCTGCTCGGCACGATCCCGGGCAGTTCGCCGCTCGGACGCTGCTCGTCCTTAAAGTCGTCCATCCACTTGGTGTAGGCAGCCGCGGCGTCGAAATTGTACAGCCCCATCTCGGCGGCCAGGTGCGCGTCGCCCGTCCAGCCATTCTTCTCGCGGTGGGGGCAGTCGGTGGGATAGCCGTGGTAATTGCCGGTGTAGGACCAGATCGCGTTGCGCTGAATCTTGTTGAACAGCGTGTTGGAGCACTCGAAGCGGCCGGCCCGGTCGAAGGCGGTGTGCACGACCCGGCCCCGCAGCGTGTCGAGGTCAGGCTTGCCGGGCAAGCCCGTCACTTGCACGTACTGGAACCCGTGGTAGACGAAGCGCGGCTCCCAGACCTCCGTGCCGTCGCCGCGCAGGGTATACGTGTCGGTCTGGAATTCTCCGCCTTTGGTGTGTACGGCGATATCGTTCTGGTCGATGGTGCCGTCGTTGTTAAGACGCTCGGCGTATCTCATGACCACTTTCGTGCCCGCCGGTCCACGGACGCGCAGTCGGGCCCAGCCGGCGATGTTCTGACCCAGGTCGAAGACGTACACGTCCGGCGTGGGCTCGGTTAGCTTCACGGGCTTGAGCGTCTTTGTCACTTCGATAGCCGGCAGCATTTGGGCCTTGAGCATGCCTTTGGGGCCTGAGCCGATCTGCGCCAGGGGCCAATTCGCGTCGCAGATTTGCGGGCTGTCCCAGCCCGGTATCTCCCGCAGGGCATCGTAGGTCTCCCCGTTGCGGATGCTGTCGAAAACGATGGGGCTGGTCGAGACGCGCCAGGTTCCGTCGCCGGCAATCGTGCGCCGCGCGCCGTCGATGAACGTCACTTCGAGCTGGCAGCGCACCGTCGGCTGGCCGCGCCAGGGGGCCCGGTCGAAATCCCAGGCGGCGCGCGTCCCCATGTTGTACCAGCCGTTGCCCAGGACGACCGCGATAGCGTTGAATCCCGCCCGCAGTTGGTCGGTGACATCGTACGTGACGTAGAGCGCTCGCCGGTCGTACCGCGTGAAGGCCGGGTCGAGGACGTGGTTGCCGACCTTGGCCCCGTTCAAGTGCAGTTCATAGTAGCCGAGCCCGCAGACATAGACGCGCGCCCGCTTGACCCAATTCGACAGAACGAAGGTCTTGCGGAGATAGGGGGCCGCGCCCATGGCATTGGGCTCGCCGTCTGGCGCGGTGAGCCACTGGGCCCGCCAGTCGTCGGCGTCGAGTAGTCCCATCTCCCATGTCGTGACATCGCTGAAAGGACTCGGCCTGTCGTTCTTGTCCCAGACCCGGACCTTCCAGTAGCATGTCGTTCGTGAGGTCAGCGGCGCGCCGGCGTAAACCACATCGACGGATTGGTCGGAGAAGACCTTGCCCGTGTTCCAGAGATCGCCCCGGTCGTCGCGCAGCAGGTCCATGCGGCTGGCCACGATGAGCTGGTAAGCGGTTTGCTTCTGGCCGCGCCATTGCGAGCGGAGCTTCCAGCTCAGGCGCGGCTGCACCACGTCGATGCCCAATGGATTGCTGAGGTACTCGCAGCGCAAGTCCATCACGCGCACGTCGCTGCCTAAACGCGGCAGGGGCAAGCTCGCTGCCGCCGTGGGAACGGTCGAGATCAATACGAGCCAGGTCGCCGCCAGTCGAGTCATTTTCATACACCTCCTGCGTTGGGTCCGAAAAACTCCTCGTGGGCACGATTGTCCTCCAGGACCGGCAAGAAAGCAAGCTCGAACAGCGCCGATCCTCAGAATCGTCGAGCGAGGTTGACGCCCATGGTGGGGGGGCTGGCGGCCGTACTATGTCTGTGACGCTGCGATCCGTCTGGCCCAGTCGGTTGCTCGGTCGAGTTCGCCTGCTTTCAGGGGGCCTTTCGTTCCTTCCACCAAGAACCCTTCGGGAGCGATTGTCAGCTCCGCCCCCTTTTTCGAGAGTCTGTCCGCGATCGGCTTGGCGGCGTAGCCAGCCAGGTTGACAAGGAACCGGAGGGCGGAGGACTTGATGCTGCTGGTGGCGATCCGGGTGTCGAACGCGGCAACCTTGACGCCTTTCAGACTGTTCTCAGGAATGGCCCGCAGGAGTTTTGTGATTGAGGGCGCCGGCCTGAACGCCCGCGTGGGAGAGCCGACGACCAGCAACGTCAATCCCACCCACTGCTCCGGCCTGACCTCGCTGACCCGCAGCACCTCGACGTCCCCGGGCGCACTGAGCGCCTCACCAATCGCTTGCGCGATCCGCTCGGTGTTGCCATAAAACGAATCGTAGACAACTAATGCTTTCATCGCGTGTCCTCATACTGTTCGGGTGCGTGTGCCGGCTGAGGTTCTTCGTCCAGGATGCGCCAGAGGTTTCTCAGGTTGCGTTCTTGCATGCCGTAGGCCCAATCGCCCTGCGGCGGCTCACGAAAGGCCGGGAAGCTCCTGCGCACGGTCAGCCGCGCGGTCGTCTGCGGCAGCGTCAGCCCCTCTTGCCGGGCCGCTCGGACGGCGGTGAGCATCCCCTGGTAGTAGTTCCGCACCGGGAGCATGTCGCTCTTGAGCAATGGCGGACTATGAGACGAGATCAGGTGGTCGATCTGCACAGCCGGCGCGAGGAACTCGTCCAGCACCGTCAGGAAGCGCTGCACGTCTTGCATCTGCGATTGCTCACCGATCTCGGGCAGGTGGCTGCGCTGGTACACGATCGCGCCCGTGACCAGCAATCTCTCGGCCGGAATGTAGGTCAAGATGTCGGAGTTGCTGTGTCCCTTGCCGAAGAACACCAGCTCCAGCTTCAGGTCGCCCAAGTCCAGCGTGTGCCGGTCGGCGAACGTCAGCGATGGCTTGACGACCTCGTAGCCCTCTTTCATGTCCTGGGTGTATAGCTCCCAGAACTTGATCTCGCCGTGGATCGTCCGGGTGTACGCGCGATTGCCTCCCGCCTGGCGCAGGGCGGCCCGCAGGTTGCGCAGTGTCTGGGCCGCGCGGTTGAGGTCTTTGCGCTTCGAGTCGGGATCTGTCTGCTTACGCACGAGCCATTCCATGTCCTCGGGCAGGTTCTCGTGCCCGACCACCACCGCGCCCTTGAACAGTGCGTTGCCGCCGGTGTGATGCATGTGTGCGTGGGTATTGATGACGTATGCCCAATCATTGCGGCCGAACTCCTGCTCGATCCGCTCCTTGATCGGCGCCATGATCCGCGGCGACATCTCCGTATCGATGACGACCAGCCCCTTCTGCGATTGAATGGCTGTGAGATTGCAGCGCCCCGTCCCCAGCCAATACGCCAGCAACACGCGCTCCGAGAGCCTCTCGATCGTCACGTACTCTGTGCCGCCGCTCGGCCCCGCCCCGGCCAGCAGCACCTGCACCAGCAAACCAAGATGAATTGCCCAAATCATTTCTACTCTCTCCTGACACTACTTGCAGGATGAGCAGCAGCCCATGCGGCCCGTGCGACGATTCTACCCGCGCACACAGGTTCTCGGAATGGCAATTCTATATAGGCTCGTGATGCTGCCCTATTGGAAGAGCCATTTCAGGCCGGTCGCGATAGCGAGGGCCGTTCCGGTGTGCTGCACCTCCGCGTGGAAACGCACATCCTCTTTGACCGCCCAGTCGAGCCCGGCGAATCCGCCCCAGGAGCTGTCTTGCTCCAGGTCAAACCGCAGGTACCCACTGCTTCTCTCGTACTCGCCGTCAAGAGTATGGTAGAAGCCGCCGCCGTAGAGATTCAGGTCTTCTCTGATCTGATACGTCGGCCCGGTTGCCACCTGAAAGCACTCAATCTCCATCTCCGTTCGCATATGCGTGTCGGGGGCGATCATGTCCATCTCGGATTCTCCATGGCTCCATTGAGCGACGAGGCCCCAATCGAATTGCCCTGAGTCATACACCGTTACAGCCGCGCCGAAGCCCCACGTCACGTCCGCATCGCCGGTGAATCTCGTGCCGTAATTTAGAACGGGCGACTCCATTGTTATGGCCCCCACGCGACCAAACACATCAACTCTGTCGAGGACACCGTACCTCGCCGTGACATAGGCCCTGTTGGCCTTCAGGCCCTTGCTGGAGACATTGGGCAGGGGACCATCGTCATCGACGATGTCGGTCAGTTCGGTGTCCGTCTCGCTGTAGGCGTATTCGAGCCCCAGACTCCAGTTGTTGCGCCCGACGATGGCCTGGGGCGGACCCAACGGATCAAGGGCATATGTAACGGAAGATAGTGACAACACGACCAGCCCAAGGACACATCTGCTTCTCATCATGATTTGACCCTCCAACTCCAATTGTGAATTTCGCTTGCTCCGCCTTATAGCGGTCATCCTGCACGTGACGCAGATTATACCGTCCACTTCGTGGCCCATCAACTACCGTCTTGCTTGGGCCCCCCCCTCAGATGTCGCACGTGTCGCAGTCGCGTAGCGGCTGGCCGGTAGTCAGTGGATTCGCGCACGGTGTGTACCGCCGCCGGTTCTTCTATACGCGGGGGCAGACGCAGCGCCGGCTTCTCGGCTTGGCCTAAAGCGGCACAGCCAGTAGGCCAGCAGCACCCGCTCCGAGAGCCTCTCGATACGCACGTACTCCCCACTGTCGTTGCCTCCCGCTCCGGCCAGCAGCACCGGCACCAGCAAACCCAGATGAATCGCCTTAACCATTTTTGCTCTCCACTGACAGCCGATATCCTCCCACCCACGCCGACACACCGCTCATTCTGCGATCACCGGCGTAGACGATAGCAGATGGACGAGGGGAACGCAACCGCAAGACCACCGTATCGTCCACGCTGAGTTCGCAGCCCGGCTGATCGGTCCGACAGTTGTCAAGGCGCCCGATACTCGTAGGGGCGAATAATTATTCGCCTCCACGCTCGGCACGTTCACCGACGAGGTGGAAGCGGCCCTTCCCGCCGGAAAATCCGCCGGCCGAAGACCAGTAGCCGGTAGTCGGTTCTCAGCAAGAGCGTGCCAGATATGGATGGCGTTTGCGGGAACAGGCGGTAAGATAGTGCAAGTACGTAATCAAATATGGGGTAGGCAGGAAAGGATGATGTATGGCCAAGAGTCATGAGGTAAAGAAAGAGGCAAAGAAGAAGGCGCAGAAGACGTTGAAAGAGAAACGGGCTGAGAAGAAAATGAAGAAAGCCGGCGGACCGTCATAGCCGGGATGAAATGACCCCGTAAGCACAGCCGTCCCTTGTCCCAGCCAACAATGGGCGGCTGTCTCTATCTTGGCCGAAAAGGCGCCGGGCCTCTTTCCTTCCCAGGCTACGGTCGTTGTGCGATGGACCAGTGGGTGTTGATGACTCTCCAGTGGCCTTGGCTTTTCTCGAGGAGCCAGGTCATGCGGACGTCTTTGAAGGCGACCGGGCGGTCGTTGAAGCGCATGGTGGCTTCCTGGAAAGCGGTGAGGCAGGCCGCCTGGCCGTCGGCGAAGACCTTGACGGAGTGAATGGCGAACTGCGTCTTGAAGTCGTCGACATTCTGGAAGAAATACCGATACCCTTCTTCGATGGCCTTCCAGCCGGTGGCGACGCGGGGGCTGGTCGCACTGATCCATACCGTATCGGGACCCTCCGCAAAGACCTGCGCCAGTGCCGCCAGGTCCTCTTCCTGACAACAGCGTGCGTACTCCTGCACGAGGTTCTTGATGGTGTTGACCTCCGGGTTCTCCGGGGCGTCGCCGCCCAGGGTGATCGAGGCCAGTAGCAACACGGACGCGAGCAGACTCAACGAGATTCTCATGATCGACTCCTTGACACGACACGGGTTCACCGCACTCTGGGCTTGGCCCCTATTGTGAACGTTACGGCCGGACAGGGCAAGCCGGTTCTAGCTCCTCTGACCTTGCCGAAGGGACGCGGAGGGAGACACCAATCGTAGGGCGGGTTCTCAACCCACGCGGAACTCATCATCCATCCAGATTGATGTGCAGAACGATAATTCATAGTTCAACGGGCTGTTGCCCAAATGCGGCTTGTTCTTGAGGAGTCCCTGAGTATACTCTAA
>CAYNQP010000212.1:0-6691 GCA_964399325.1 uncultured Pirellulales bacterium | reverse complement strand
AAGGCCATCGCGATCAACAGCCATCTCTTCCGGCCCTTGGGACTGGGTTATGCCCATCTCGGCTCGCTGCTCATGAGTCTGGCCCTGCCGTATGACTCCAACCAGGCCCGGTCTCTGGCCTCGGCAATCAGTGCCGTCATGACCGGCACGGCCTACACCACCAGTGCTGAAATGGCCGCTCTCAAGGAACCCTTCGCGGAGTTCGCCAAAAACAGGGACCCCATGCTGAAGGTCATCAACATGCACCGCCAGCACGCGTACGACATTCCGGAAACCCACTGCCCCGACTACCTGCGGAACGCCGCCAAGGATGCCTGGGACGAGGCGCTCGACGCCGGGACGAAGGTGGGTTTCCGCAACGCTCAGACCACGGTCCTGGCCCCCACCGGCACCATCGGTTTTCTGATGGATTGCGACACGACCGGCATCGAGCCCGACATCGCACTCGTCAAGTACAAGCTGCTGGCCGGCGGCGGTATGCTCAAGCTGGTCAACCGGACCGTCCCCATGGCCCTTGAGCGTTTGGGCTATGCGCCCGAGGATATCAAGGCCATCTGCGACTATATCGATGACAAAGAGACCATCGAGGACGCGCCCAAATTCATCGCGGACCAGTTGCCCGTCTTCGACTGCGCCTTCAAGCCCAGAAACGGCAAACGGTTCATCCACTACCTGGCTCACCTGAAAATGATGGCCGCGGTGCAACCGTTCATCTCCGGGGCGATCAGCAAGACGATCAATATGCCCAAGGAGAGCTCGACCGAAGATATCATGGCCGCCTACACGGAAGGCTGGAAGCTCGGTCTCAAGGCGGTGGCCATCTATCGCGACGGCTCGAAACGGCTCCAGCCCGTCTCGACCGACAAGCACAAAGAGGAGAAGGCCAAAGTCGTCGTCGAGGCCCCGGCCAGGCCATTCCGAAGGAGACTGCCCGATACGCGGCAGAGCATCACCCACAAATTCTCGGTTACCGGACATGAAGGCTACCTGACGGTGGGGCTATACGAGGACGGTCAGCCTGGTGAGTTGTTTATCACTATGGCCAAGGAGGGCAGCACCGTCGGCGGCCTTATGGATGTAATCGGCACTTGCACGTCGATGGCGTTGCAGTACGGCGTTCCCCTGATCACACTGGTGGACAAGTTCCGCCACGCCCGGTTCGAGCCGTCCGGCATGACCTCCAATCGCGACATCCCGTTCGCCAAGAGCCTGATCGACTACATCTTCTGCTGGTTAGGCTGCCAGTTCATCCCGGGCTACGCCGACAAGAACCAGCCGAATCGGTCGGGCAACGTGGGCGTGCCGCAGAACAAGACCACCACCACCGCCCGACAGTTGGTCGAGAAAACCAAGGACCTCGCCCATAAGATTGCCGAGGCAGAGGCCGCCGGCAACAACGGCAAGAAGAAGGCGGGCAAACGAAACGGCTCCAAGGACGACGAAACGCAGCATCAGACCAAGCCCTCTCCGTCGATCCAGGCCGGCCGGCTCGCTGAATCCGGCGGCAGAATAGACGCCCTCGTCGGTTCCGGCGTGATTCCCACGGAGGCCATGACGGAGACCGAAGCCGTGATGATGCAGCAGTTCAGCGCCCAGTTCGCCCATTTCGGCGACGACGCCCCCGCCTGCGACATCTGCGGTGCCATCACCGTCCGCAACGGCACCTGCTACAAATGCTTCAACTGCGGCAACTCCATGGGATGCTCCTGAGCATTGATAATGGATGATTGATTATTGATGATGGGCCGCTTCGGGCGGCCTTCGTGCCGGGGAAAGTCACATGAGCAGCCCTCTTAGGAAATTGCGGAGGAACGTCGGGGGCCGGCACCACACCGTGCCACTACACCCGTCAGCAAGCTTCGAGAACGAGTTCAAGATGTCTCAAGTGCTGTTGGAGTTTGCCGAGCCTTTGCTGGAGGAGGCAGTTGACGAGGCTGATTTCAAGACGATGATCGGCCTCGCCGTCGTGTTCTGGGATTTGGCCTTGCTCCCCGAGGAGGAACAATCCGAGGCGCTTCGCGAGATAGCTCGCGACCTGGCCAGAGACGCACAGAGCGACGCGAAGATGGTCGGGTATTTCGAGATGCTCGGCGAGGTCCTCCTGCTCCGCAAGAAAACGCTCTTCCCGGACATCAAGCGCGCGATTACCGGCCACGAGTTCGTCGGCGAAGGCGAATCCGTGCAACTCCTCGTCACCTCAACGCCCGCTTAGTAGTAGGGCGTGCACCGCACGCCATCACCCAAGCCGCCGCAAGTCGCAGGACCCAAAGACTCAGCGCCCAAAACTCAAACCTCAAACCTGCTCACGCTTCCCGCCGTCTCCCCCCACAGCCCCCAAAGTCGGCGCAGAATCTGTCCGGAATCTCATTTCCTTCGTTCTGGGCGGAGATCCCGCCGGACGACTTGCTGTCAATGGGTCCTATCCCTCGCCCCGCTCGGAGACATTGAGCGGATCCGTCCTGATGGGTGTTGTTAAACACACGGCACGCGCAGAACCACCGTAGAGAGAGGGCCTGGCTCCATCGCTGGGGTGTTAGACCCGCGCGGCCGGGCCGATGCCTTCGAAGGTAACCTGGCGCAAGGTGTCCTGCCCGCCGAAGCGACGCACCGCATCCAGGATCTCCAGCCCGGCTAGCCGGCCCTCGCTGTCGTAATCGGCGGCGATACCTTCGGCCAGGTGCTTCGTCGTCACCGTCGTCTCGCGAAACACGATACTCAACGCATCAGCCTGTGGATCGTAGCTAATCTTCATAGCACACCTGTTTCGGGGCGACTGGCACGGATCTACGACCGATCTTCGCCTTGGTACTCGCGCACTCGGCCACGTTGGACAATCCAGAGCTTGCCTGCGATATCACCTTGTTCGAGCCCGGCGACCAGCGTTCTGCACGCATCTACAATATCCTCATGTGCAGCGCGAGGTGGCAGCCGGAGCACCGCGATACCGCTGTACCCGGCCGGATCGAAGACCAAGGGGTTTCCGAAGTCCAGATCCAACGTCACCAAGCACAGGCGTTCCGACTGACAGATGCCGATCAGTTCTCGGTCCGTTGCCTTGCACAGCCCCTGCGCCGGCACCGTCTGCACGTCGTACCCAGCGTCCCGGAGGATGCCGACAACGGTCTTACCGAGGTTCTCGTCCAGTTTGAACCTCATGCCCCACTCCCCATGGGCAGGTCCACGTACCGTTCACGGGCCATCTCCGCACCGTAGGCGATGCAAGCGTTGATATCCGCTTCGGT
This sequence comes from uncultured Pirellulales bacterium, assembly GCA_964399325.1. Classification (GTDB taxonomy): domain Bacteria; phylum Planctomycetota; class Phycisphaerae; order Sedimentisphaerales; family Anaerobacaceae; genus JAFGLV01. Next base: position 3,449 of record CAYNQP010000212.1, on the reverse strand, counting down.
TAGATCGTACTCGGCCATCATCTCTTCGGCCTTCATCCCCCCGGCCAGCAGGTCCAGAACCAGCGACACCCAAATCCGGTGGCCCCGAATGCAAGGCTTACCACCGCAGACTTTCGGATCGATGGAGATTCGTTCGAGTAGTTGTTCACGCGTCATGGGCACCTGCCTTTCCCGGCCGCGATTACAGCGACCGCCTCTTCTGCCGCGGTCCTCTGTGCCGCCGTTGTTCCCTCCGCAGTATACGTCGCGCAGGACCCCGCGTCTATCCCCGATCCCGCCTCCGGCAGCGAAGAGACGCGACACGCGCGACTCAATACGAGCGACGAGCGACGAAAACTCACCCGCCGAGCAGGTCGGTCAGCTTCTTGATCAGCGGCTTGAGGAGTGCGTCGCTGGTGGCTTTCTTCTTGATCTTGATCGACCAGCGGCCGTCCTTATCCCGCTCGACCTCGAAGTGCGTTTGCAGCGCCAGGATCAGGCCAGCGATTAGGAAAGTGCCTTCGACTACGCACGGGCCGAGGCGCTTCGCAAGGTCCTTGCGGCAGAGGAGCAGGCCGAGTGAGAAGAGGATCGCACGTACTGACAGCCATTGAAGGCGGAACTGGCGCGACTGCGCCATGCCATGCGAAGCAACCGCAAGACCGACAAAGACCCACCATAGCCACAAGCAAAGAACCAGAGCGGTAGGCAAGCCCCCACTTTACCTGACTGACACGACCGACTATTACTGTTGACAGGTCAGCCACCAAACAACCATAATCGCCCTGAGGTTGCCCAGCCCATAGCCGGCGAGAGAGGGACGAGAGACGCTCCGGTAGGCTGGTTGGAAATCATGGATGGCAAGAAGAACGATCAAAGGCTCCGATGTCGTTACTCTTGCTTCTCTTGGAGGTGCGCCCATGGCCTACAATGCGCAGCGCGCGATAGAACTTCTTCGTCTTGGCACACGCCTGCCTGGCGCGCAATTCCGCGAAGGGCAGGAGGAGGCCCTCCGGCACGTCGTAGAGGGGCGAGGTCGACTACTCGTGGTGCAGAAGACCGGCTGGGGCAAAAGCTTCGTTTACTTCATTGCCACCAAGCTGCTCCGCGAAGGAGGTGGCGGCCCAACATTGCTCGTATCCCCTCTGCTGGCACTGATGCGTAATCAGATCGTAGCGGCGGAACGGATGGGCGTGGAGGCAGAAACGATCAATTCCGGCAATCAAACCGAATGGGCACGCATTGAAGCAAGGATACAGCGAAACGAAGTAGACATCCTTCTGATTTCTCCGGAGCGCCTTGCAAACGAACGTTTTCGGACAGAGGTTCTCGCTAGCATTGCTGATCGTATCGCGTTACTGGTGATCGACGAAGCGCACTGCATCTCGGACTGGGGCCACGACTTCCGCCCGTATTACCGTCTGATCGAGCGAATCGCTCGCGCGCTCCCAGAGAACCTGAGATTGCTGGCAACGACAGCAACGGCAAACAACCGGGTCATGGAAGACTTGGAAGTAGTCTTAGGGCCCAATCTGGACATATCGCGAGGCGATCTGAACCGACCCTCACTTTGGCTGCAGACAATCCGCTTGCCCAGCCAAGCAGAGCGATTGGCGTGGCTGGCGGAGCAGGTATCCGCGTTGCCCGGCCACGGGATCATCTACACACTGACCGTCCGGGATGCCGAACGGGTTGCGCAGTGGCTTGGTTCGCGCGGTTTGAACGTGGAATCTTACACTGGAGAAACAGGAGAGCGTCGTCCGGAACTCGAGGAGGCGCTGCTTCAGAATCGCGTGAAGGCACTGGTGGCGACGACTGCGCTAGGCATGGGATTCGACAAGCCTGATCTCGCTTTCGTTATTCACTACCAGGCGCCGGGTTCGGTGGTCGCCTATTATCAGCAGGTTGGACGAGCAGGGCGCGCACTGGACGCAGCATATGGTGTGCTGCTCAGCGGCGAAGAGGAGACGGATATCACGAATTACTTCATCGGGACCGCGTTCCCAACGAAAGAGGAGGTTCAGCAGGTGCTCGCTGCGTTGCAGGCGGCTCGCGAGGGTCTTTCCGTGCCAGAGTTGCTGGGCCGTGTCAATCTCAGCAAGGGTCGGATCGACAAGACGATCTCTCTTCTGTCACTGGAGTCTCCAGCGCCCATTGCCAAACAGGGCCCGAAGTGGCAACTGACGGCTGCCGATCTGAGCGAGGAGTTCTGGGAACGAGCCGAGCGCTTGACCACCCTACGCCGCGAGGAACAGCGTCAGATGCAGGATTATGTGAACCTGATATCTGGGCACATGGAGTTTCTGATACGCGCACTAGATGGCAACCCGGGGACGATCCTCCCGCCTGCCCTGCCACTGTTGCCGACAGCAGCCAACCCGCTTCTGGTGCGTGAAGCCGTGGCATTTCTTCGGCGAACCACTCTGCCGATTTCCCCACGCAAGACGTGGCCGGTTGGTGGACTGCCCCAGTATAAGCTCAGCGGGAGAATTCCCCCTGAGCTTCAAGCGGGACCTGGGAAAGTACTCTGTGTCTGGGGTGATGCGGGATGGGGCAATCTCGTCCGACAAGGAAAATATCACGACAGACGTTTTGCGGAGGAACTGGTTCAAGCTTGTAGAACTCTGGTGAGGAACTGGAACCCACAGCCAACACCCACATGGGTGACGTGTATCCCTTCGCTACGGCATCCTGACTTGGTGGCAGATTTCGCCCGGCGTGTGGCCTCTGCCTTGGAGCTACCATTTCATCAGGTCTTGAGAAAGACAGAGGACCGGCCGGAGCAAAAGACGATGGACAACAGCACGCACCAGGCACGCAACATCGATGGAGCGATAGCAGTGATCGTTGAACCGCTACCCACTGGCCCTGTATTGCTCGTCGATGACATGGTGGATTCACGTTGGACCTTGACGATTGCAGCTTGGCTGCTACGATGTCATGAAAGTGGCGAAGTATGGCCCCTGGCCCTCGCGTTCTCAGGACATGATATATGACACTGCCCCTTTCAGCAAATACGCAGGCGATTCTACTGTTGACGGCGCCGTTGATCGTCGGCCGTAAACAACATTCATCGGAATTATTGAGCCCCGGTGAATACAAGCAATTGGCGCGCTTCCTGCATGACAGACAACAGCAGCCAGCCGATTTGCTCTCGTCAGGAGCAGAGGAACTGCTTCGTGAGTGTGGACAGCTACTGGATCGGGAGCGCCTCACCCGCCTATTGAGACGCGGATTCCTTCTGAGTCAGGCCGTCGAACGCTGGCAAACCAGAGCCATTTGGCTGGTCAGCCGGGCAGATGCTGAGTACCCATCACGCTTAAGAACCCGGCTGAAGGGGAATGCCCCCCCACTCCTCTATGGCTGCGGGGATGCCACGCGTCTTGACTCAGGCGGCTTGGCTGTCGTCGGTTCAAGACACGTAGACGATGCCCTTATCAATTACACAAGGAACGTTGGGCGCCTTGCCG
>CAYNQP010000211.1:0-6699 GCA_964399325.1 uncultured Pirellulales bacterium | reverse complement strand
CCCAACAGGTTCGGAAGCTGGCTCAACAGTATGAACGAGAAGGTCGTAACCGCGATAACCACCCGGCGCCGGCGCGGATTGATCATCAGTGTCACCAGCCACCCGCGCAGGCAGTAGGTCCACGCACTGATCATGAAGATGAAACCGACCACCAGCGGCAACAGCAGGACCATCAGCCCGCCCTTGCCCAGGGCGAGCCCGGCGGCCAGACCCAACATCCCAGGCACGAAAAGAACAACGATCAGCGTCAGGTGCGAGGCGATGTAGTTGATGAAGAAGACCTGTTTCAGCGAAACCGGCAGGTGCAGCATCCGGCCGATGTCAATCGTTTCGCTGCGCTGAATCTCCGAGACGATGCCGGCCATCCAGAAGAACAAAAACGCGCCGACAATGACGTCCCAAATGCCAAGCAGGGCCAGCGGACGAGCCTTGGCCAGTGCCAGCGCACCCGCCAGCGTGCCGCCGACGGCGCCGCCGATTCCGATAGTGACTCCGCCCACGGCAGCGATCATGCTGATGGCCTTGCTCAACGACCCACCGCGCGACCACTGATTTCGCGTCAGACGCCAGCGCAGCCAGAGGATCGTGCGAAGCTGGCTCGTGTCCATCTACCCCTCCAGCCAACTGAGCTTCTGCCGTTCGACCTGGTCGCTGCCGACGGCCTCGAGGAACCGGCCCTCCAAGGATGAGCCGCCGGCGCGAATCTCGCCCATCGTCGACTGGTACACGAGCTTGCCCTTGGCAATGATGCCGACCGCCGTGCAGAGTCTCTCGACGATCTCCAGAACGTGCGATGTCAGGAACACCGTCGCACCCCGCTGCACGCAACTTTTCAACGTGTCACGCAAGACACGGGAGGCAACGGCATCGACGCCCTCGAACGGCTCGTCGAGAAAGAGCAGGTCCGGGTTGGGAATGAGCGCGGCCGCCAGGGTCAGTTTCTTCTTCATCCCATGGGAGTATTCGAGCGTGAGTTTCTTCTCTTCCTGGTCGAGGTCCATCATGACCAGCAGTTCCTCGCGCCGCTCGCACACGGTGGTCATGGGCAACCGATACATGCGCCCAATAAACGTGAGATACTCGCGCGCCGTCAAGTTGTCGAAGAGCGCCAAGTCCTCGGGGACCACACCGACGCGCCGCTTGACCTCCCTGGCTTTGTGGCCGTCCCCCACATCCTCGCCCAGGATGCGCATGGCGCCGTGCGTAGGAGCCAGCAGGCCCGTGAGCATCTTGATCGTGGTGGACTTGCCCGCGCCGTTGGGACCGAGAAAACCGTAGAACGTCCCGGCCTCGACCCGCAAATCCAGACCATCGACGGCCAGAAGTTCGCCGAAGCGACGCGTTAACCCGTTGGTTTCGATCGCGAGTGCCATGCAGGCGTGAAGTCTATGGGGCCCAGACCCGAAAAGCAAGGTCTTTTCGCATCCGTGCGGCCGTCATGACAGACGGCCCCGCTCGTCACTGCCCTGAATCGGCGCTTGGGCTCAACCATCGGGCGATGTGTCTTTGCAGAACCGGTCGAGTAGGGTCGTCAGGTCTTCCGGCTCAAAGACCTGGCCGGTTCGGGCGGTGGCCCAGGACTCGATATGGAGACGGACGTGGGCTGAACCGATGCCGTCGGGCATCGCCGGCCGCCGATGGAACACGCCGCCCAGGGCCGCTGGGATAAGGATGTCCCCGAACTGCAGGAGCAGAGCCGAGCGGTAATGCGGATGGCCGTGGCTCAGGACGCGGCTCGACACATTGGGAGCCACTGTCGCAACCAGATGCTTGAGCAGCTCTTCGACAGCGCGCAGCTCTATGCCGTCCGCCCGGTTCCAGAACAGGTCCACGACATCACCTATGCAGGGGCGCCTATCAGCCTCGCGGATCATCCCCGCCAACTCGCGCCGCTCCGCCTGCGCGCTCGGCGTAGGCGCGGACAATGATTCGTCCCTGCGCGCCTTGCCCTGCGCGGCTTCGGCGCGCTTGAGCCGTCGCGCCACGCGAACCACAACCGTATGCAACCATGGGCCGAAACGCGACGGATCGCGCAGGTCGTGCAGGTTCTCGAGGGCGGCGCAGAAGGCTTCGGACGCGGCGTCCTCCGCGAGTGCGAGGTCGCCCGTAACACCGTAGGCCGCCGCGCGGGCCGCCCGCCGCAGGTTCGCCTCGCTGGGCTCGTTCGACACAATCCTGTTCAGCATTCTCAGCCATGCCATCTATTATGTGCCCTGCAACGGCCCGGAGGTTCGCATTCTCTGAAATTCCCGCTGAAACATGCTTACCCAGGCGAGAACGTGGCGGCCGGACAACGCGCGAAAAAAATCATATGAGAGGGCGAATTTTTGCCGCAAAACATTTGCACGCGGCCGGCGCGGGGCTACACTGATTGTCAACAGCGAGTTGACAAAGTGATGAGTTTCCATACCAAGGGCAGAGGATGCCCAACTCCGTAGAAGGGAGTACGACGATGGAGCGCAAGAAATCCAGATCTCGGTGGTTGTGGGTGATCGTTGTGGTCGTGCTGGTGGGGGTCGGCCTGGTTCTGGCCGGCGAGGTGGAGAAGCGCGGCGCCTCCAGTTACGCACCGGTGGTGGTCACCAAGAGTTTCGCCGACACGAAGGCCGCCATGGAGCAGGCCAAGCCCGGCATCATGCAACGCCAGATGGCCCTGTTGGCCGAGCGCTATGACCTGAGCGACCGGCCGGCACAAGGCGTCAGCATGGCCCGGGGCAAACCCGTTCAGGGAGGCGTGCGTGTGAAGCTGCCTGCGGGTACGACTTGGCAGGCGCTGGCGGAAATGACGCCCGGACAGATCCGCGAGAAGAACCTGTTTCCAAAGGGCTTCCTGCCGCTGCCCCACCCCAACCATGACGAAGGAGGCATGCTGTTTCCCAAGTTCGTCATCGACGAGATCAACCGGCAGGAGGCGCGCGATCTGACGCGTTTCGATCTGGACTTCGACCTGCCCGACCGTTTCCTGCCCGAGTTTCCGGCGCCGATCTATCTGACCACGCGCCCCGACCTGGGCGACGTATCGCAAGGGAAGGTGATCACCATCGACAACTACTACGAGCTGTTCAATGGGATTCTCAACCCCAAGCAAATCGAGGGCCTGCGTCTTCTGGTCACGCCGTTCCCGCAGCAGCAGTTCAACCAGACCGAAGACCGGCGCTCCGCGCGTCCGAGCCGAGGCGTAACCTGTTTCGACTGCCACTCGAACGGGCACACCGACGCCACCACGCATTTGGTCGGCGATATCCGCCCGCAGCCCTTCCGCCATCGCCTGGACACGCCATCTCTGCGTGGCGTAAACATCCAACGGTTGTTCGGCTCGCAACGGGCCATTAAGAGCATCGAAGACTTCACGGAGTTCGAGCAGCGGGCCGCGTATTTCGACGGGGACCCCGTGATCGCCACGAAGAAGGGCGCCAATATCCTCGAACGCGGTAGCCAGGTGCATTTCATGGCCGAGTTCCAGGCGCTGCTGGACTTTCCGCCGGCGCCCAAGCTCAACATTATGGGCAAGCTCGATCCGGCCAAGGCCAGCGCCTCGGAACTGCGCGGGCAGGTGGTGTTCATGAGAAAGGGGGCCTGCGCCGAGTGCCATCCGGCCCCGTACTACACCAACAATCTGATGCACAACCTCCAGACCGAGCGGTTCTATACACCCCACATGATCAACGGGCGTTACGCCAGCGCCGACGGCCCCATCAAGACATTCGTCCTGCGCGGCATCAAGGACTCTCCGCCCTACATGCACGACGGGCGGCTCCTGACGCTGGAAGACACGGTCGAGTTCTTCAATCTCGTACTGGAGACGAAGCTGACCGACCAGGAGAAACAGGACCTCGTCGCCTTCATGCGAGCCTTGTAGTACGCGTTTTTCAGGGACAGGCATCGTTCTCTTGGGGGGCACACCTTTGAACGATGCCTGTCCCTGCTATTGTCCCGTCGCCACAACCTCACGCCAGCAGGGCCACCGGTCGCACCTGGGGTCTTGGCCCAGGCCCTTGCGAGCGAGGCCTTCAGTTCCCGCGCATCATGGTCGCATCGGACGGGAGGGCCTGCATTTTTGCGGGTCGGTGCGGGAAACAGGCTGACAAGCGCACGCACATCACCTATATTAACGGCCTGATAGGGTGGGTTACGCACGGAGCAAAGTAAGGATACACTGCAACATGGAGGTTCAGAATAGCAACGAGCCGGCGCGGGCGGGCTGGCGGGCGGCGATCCTCATCGCTGTCGCCGTCCTGGCAGGCTATTTGTTCATCACGACGCGCTCGACCCTGTGGGACCGCGACGAGCCGCGCTTTGCGCGGGCGACTGTTGAGATGGTCGAGTCGGGCAACTACCTCTATCCCACATTCAACGGAAACCTCAGGCCCGACAAGCCCATCCTGATCTACTGGCTGATGTCGATTCCCGTTCGGCTGTTCGGTCCCACCGAGCTGGCGTGCCGGCTGCCCAGCGCGCTCGGCACCGCCCTGACCTGCCTGCTGGTCTTCTACATCGGCAAGCGACTCTGGAACGCCAAGACCGGGCTGTGGGCCATGGGCATTCTGGCCACGACGGGCCTGATGCTGTTCGAGGGCACTGCCGCCACCGCCGACGGCACGCTGCTACCCTGCATGGTCGCAGCGATGGCCGTGTTCGTCCATGCGATCAAGACACGCCTTCGGGCCTATCATCTCGTGCTGATGGGCGTTGCTTTCGGCCTGGCCTTGCTTACCAAGGGCCCGGTCGGACTGCTGCCCGTGGCGGCCATACTGACGACGCTGGTCCTGGGCCGAAAAGACATCGCGTCGCCCGGACGGCACGCCCTCTACCTGGTCGGCGCACTGGTCGTTGGCGCGCTGCTCTTCGTCGCATGGGGAATCCCGGCCAACAACGCCACCGGCGGCGAGTTCTATCGCCTGGCCGTCGGCCACCACGTCGTGGGGCGGGCCCTCAAGCCGCTCGAAGGTCATGGCGGCAGCCATCTGCTGTATCTGCCCTACTACTTTCCGGTGGTGATCGCGGGCTTCTTCCCTTGGACCCTGCACCTGCCCGGGGCTATTTCTTTCGCGCTGGGCAGACGGCTTCGAGGCCGCCATGCCGGGCCCCTGCTGCTCGGCTGGATCGTACCGACGTTTGTCATCATGACCCTGGCGGCCACGAAGCTGCCTCACTATGTCCTGTTCATCTGGCCGGCCCTGGCCCTGCTGACGGCCGCAGCGCTGGTCCAGGTGCAGCCGGAAAATACGACCAGACGCAACAAGGACTGGCTGCGAGGCGGCATCTGGTTCACCGGTCCGGTGGCACTTCCTATGGCACTGGGGCTGATCGCCGCCCCGTGGTTCGTGCCCATACCGGCTATGCGTCTGCCGGGAGCGATTGCGGGCCTCACACTCCTCCTCGTAGCGGCTCTAGCGGTGCGGCCGCATTATCACAACCATTTCTATCGCAGCGCCAGAATCGTCATGGCGGGCATAATTGTCTTCCTGCTGACTTTGTTCGTCGGCGTGATGCCGACCACGGAAGCCTTCAAGATCTCGCCCGCCATCGCCCGCGAGATCAGGGCCAACACCGCCCCGAACACTCCCGTCGTGGCCTACGGTTTTCTCGAACCGACGCTCATCTTCTATCTCGGCCGCCCCGTCGAGGCACTCGGCGGCGACGAAGCGGTCACACAATGGGCCCACGAGCAGCAGCCCGGCGTGCTGGTCATCACCCGGCAGATACTCGAGCGAATACAGCAGCAGTCCGGCGCGTTGCCGCTGGTCCAAATTGCCTCGAAGCAGGGACTGAACTACTCTAAAGGCGACCCGCAGGAAATCCTGGCCCTGAGTCGAAAGGACTCCCTGTAATGGCTCCCGCGAGCCGGCCGCCACTGCACCGGGGTCTCCCGGCACAGGCAGTCTGGATTCTCATTGTCGCCTGTGGCCTCGCTTCACTCATCGGCTACTTTCTACTCGATAAGCCCGTCTTTGATTGGCTTTCGCATCGCGGCGGCGTGCAGATACGGAGCCAGTGGATCGATGCGTTCAGGCTCCTCGGCAAGGCCTGGCTGTTGGTCTGGCTGCTGCTGGTCTGGGTCGCGGCCACCAGTCGATGGCGGCTATCCTTTCTAGCGCTGTTGGCGCTTCTGATTCTCGTCGTCCCGGTCAACTTGCTCAAGGTGCTCGTGGGCCGGCCTCGACCCCGACAGGAGATAGCAGCCGTACAGGCTCCGCCGGAGGCATCGAAAGAGAATACGGAGTTGCGGGGGCTGTCTTTCCCCTCGGGCGACACCGCTGCGGCCTTTGCCGTCGCGGCGGCTCTAGGCACGGTTTGGACCTGGCCCTGGGCTGTGGCAGCGCTCGTCGCGGCCGGTGGGGTCGGTGTGTTGAGAGTCGTGGATCTGGCCCACTACCCCTCCGACATCTGCGCCGGAGCAGCCATAGGCCTCTTCGCGGCGTGGCTCGCGGCACAGCTAATGCGCCGATGGCCACCGCCCGCCATAGAACTGTGGGGTCGTACGCTCGCCATACTGACCACGATCGGCATACCTATCGCCATCGGCCTGACACACGAGACAGCTACGCTGACTCTTTTCCTGAAGACCTACGTCCCACTAGTTCTCGCGATCTACATCATCGCCAAAGTGCACGCACGCCCGAGGTCCGTGCCGACAAACCGCGACTAGGAGCCTGTCGGAGAATTTCCACGCCGGGTATTTCTAGAATCGACCGGATG